>NZ_LZEJ01000015.1:0-78615 GCF_001704375.1 Alishewanella sp. HH-ZS
AGCAATTTGTGGGGATCCCTCAGCCGGGCTGCTGGTGTTTTTGCTTATAATACGCTCACACCAGAGTTTAAACTAAATACTACCTCCATACCTATTTTTGTATTTTTTAAACGTGATGTAACCAACAACCAAAAAGAATAGATTGTAAGCAACAAAAAAAGCTATACCCCGCGTTAACGCATACTGATAGCCAATCAGAAACGAAAGAATTGCACTTATAATAAAGTGAAACTTCATTTGCGGTCTGTAAAAGTGTATGAATCTCATTTAAAGTACCTTTATCATAAGAGTCACTGCTTTTCAGTAATTTCTTTGTTTACTATCGACAACGTTAGATCTCCAGCAGCAGCAGCGCCAGTAGACCCAGCAGAAGTCAGCTGTTCTGAAAGTTTAGGACCTACATATGAAGAAGCAGTAGTATTTGATATCTGGGCAGGAATCCCACCTCTGTTAGACATACTATCAAGTTGAGCAGAAACGGAATTTGCTGATTTTGCACCTGCATAACCACCAATAGCTCCTGTTAGCGCACTCACACCGGCTTTAGTTGCATCTACTTCATTTCCTGCAGCAAGATCAGATGCAACTGAACCGGCAGCATTTGCAAAAGCACTAACCACTGTTGTTTGTTTAACAGCCTGACCAGCTGTAATTGTATTTCTTATGGCTTGTGTAGCAGCCCTGCCTGCAAAACCACCCGTAACAGCACCGACAGCTCCTGCTATTGCTACATCAGCAAGGTTAATTTTTTGTCCTGTTGCTACTTGGGCACCCAATTCAATTGCTGCACCGATTACCACCCCCCAAATAAACTCACCGTCTGGGTCAACATACTTATACGGATTATTATTTGCATAGGTATATCGATTGAACCCCATCGTCGGGTTGCCGCGCTGCATATGCCCGAGGAAGTCTACCGGGTCGTTTGAGTAAAACCTACCGATAAGTGGGTCATAATACCGCTGCTGCATATAGGTTAACTGCAGGTCATTATCTTCTACATGTCCGGTATAACCTGGCTCATCCGATTGAGTCCGAGGGTCTGCATACTTGGCTACGAGCTGGCTGCCTAAGTAGTAATAGTCGGTATAGCCATTGCTTTCATAGGTACTCATCAGAACACCAGCGCTGCTATACAGGCTATAGGTTTTTGCGCCGTTTTTGTTTTTGATTATCCGCCGACCATGGCCATCATATACATAGCTATTGATACCCGAGCTGGCTAAACGGTTTGCCCTGTTAAAGGTAAAGGCTCTTACCCCATTATTAGTGACATTTCCCCGACTGTCGTAGCTAAAGCTCTGGCTCAAACTGCCACTGATACTAGTAAGTTGGTTACTGCTATTGTAGGTGTAACTGATATCCTGGGTACCCAACGTTTTACGCGTGATATTGCCAAGAGCGTCATAGTTAAAGCTGCCGGCCCCCCAAAACCCGTTCGCGGTTTTTAACCGGCCAAGTCCGTCATATGTCATGTTGGTAACACTATTGGACGGCGAGACAGAATCAGTTATCGAGGTAAGATTACTGTTGGCATCATAACTGTACTGCTGTGACAGTAAGTTAGCCGATAGACTTACCCGGCGCTGCTCAGGTCGTTGCTGACTATCTAGTGTTTGTGTAAAGGTTAATGCATTGCCATAGTTGAAGCTTTTGAGCTGGCCATTTGGGAAGTACTGTGCATTAGTCGCATAACTGCCACTACTGAGCGCCCTACCTAGCGCATCAACAGTAAAGCTGACACTCCTGCCAGAGGGATAGACCAACGATGTTAACTGCTCCATAGCGTTATAACTTGGGTCCAATACAAAAGCGAGGTTATCCACCAGAAGTGTTTCTTTTTCAATTTTGCCTTGAGAATTGTATTCATACTCCCAAGAGGTAGCGCCTGAGGTTAACTGAGTGAGATTCCCCTGATTGTCAAAAGTGTAAATGCTATTGCCGCTGCTATCCGGGTAACTGATTTGCCGAATATTCCCCATATTGTCATAGGTATAACTGGTCTTTTCACCCGCGAGCACACTCGCCGTAGCACAGGTGTTACTTGCACCGGACGCCCCTTTTGCTTCCCAAAGAATATCGCCAACCGCATTATAATCGTATGCCGTTGCCCCGACATCCGGACGGTACAGACGACACAACCGCTGCTGCGCATTGTAGTAACGTGACTCTGTTATGCCTCCCTGAACAATACTGGAGACGTTGCCGAATACGTTATAGTTGATGGTTGTACTGACACTTTCAGGTTGACCGATAAGCGAGGGAAGTTTTTGCTCTGGCGAACCAAACGCCCGATAGGTAGTGGTGGTACGGTTACCTAGCGCGTCAACTGTTTCTACTCGATTGTTCGTTAAATAATAATAATCAACCCCCGTATTATCGACGGTGGAGTACTGCCGCTTAACCCGTTGTAAGCCATCGTACAGAGTCGCCTGACCATTTGACTCATAATCATTTTCACTTGGAAATGACGTGAAAACCGGTTGGTTATATGCATCAAACTGCTGACGCACAAATACATTAATATTACGCGCTGTATCACGCTCACGAGTGAGCAATGGCCTGAATAACGCATCCATTTCGATACGCTTTTCATAGGTTCCACGCGTTATCGTTTGAATAAAACGGCCGTTCTGATTGGTGTAGCTGATTGTCGTCGGAGCCCAAGGAGAAGATGGCGTAACGGAAGCCAGTCGTCCCATGGCATCGTAACCATAGGTAGTTGTATGACCGCGAAAATTCGTGACGCTTTCGATTTCACCCCGATCATTAACACTTTGCCAAGCGCTTTGTGTTGCTGATGCGGTATAACGTCCCGGCAGTGTTATTTGCTGTGGAATACCGCGCTTGTAGTTGTTGAACTCGACCCAGCGATTTGCCACGTTATACGTCTGACGTAACACATTGCCGGCAGAAACACCGCTGGTATGGTACGTACTAGTGCTTATAAGCATACCGTATTGATATTCCTGATGCGGCAATAGCTTACTTGCAGAGTTAGCCGCGTAGTACGTTGTCTGGTTTGTCGTGGTCCAGTTGCTGTTATCTGACGATAATTCTGTCGTCGTCGGCAAATTCAGTACCCACATAGCGGTATCATGTTGATAACTCAATCGCTTATAACGTTGTCCACTCGGACCAGATTCTGAAACCAGACCAGGTTGACCGTAAGCATTGTAGTTACTGTATGTAGTAAAAAATGTTGTAGGTGTGCCATTACTGTAACTGGTGGTCTTAACCGTTCCAGGATAAATATTGTTTTCATGCATTGCCTGGTTTTCAAAAACCTTCTGGCATTCATCGCTGATTATCTCGATGACCGGATATTGCGAGGGCTTACATGACACCATTCTTACTTTGCCGGTTTTGGGCGACGTCACATAGCTGGTTTCAACCGCCTGTAACAAGCTGGATGCGTTGGTATCGTAATAAAGCGTTAAGACTTCTTTGCCCTCTAGGACACCGAAGTTTCGATTAAATACATGTACTGTTTTACTGCCATCCGGATTAACAACAGAGGTTGATCGCAAGTCCATCAGTGTGTGACCAGCAGGTGTGAAAGGCAAACCTGACAGTGCAGCGGGTTGAGGTGTTGATATGCTAAGTTGTTTCGGCGAGCCTGCATTCTGAGAATATTGATAGTTCCAAATCAAGGAGCTGCCATTAAACTGCAGTTCCTTTTTGGATATGGCGAGATTCGTTATACAACGACCAACATTGTGATTTCCATACCAAGGTGATGCGCTGCCGCCAGTCGTTGAAAAAGGCACATTCGTTCTACCAAATTGCGTCCCTCGCTGTGTTAGCACGAAAACAGCACCATCCGGATGTGTGATAGTAGAAACTTTATCTACTGGCGATAAAACTGCACAATCCGCCAACGTGGGTTGACTCGCACTTATCCCACCAAAAAGGTCGAACGCTAAACTAAACTCCCATTGCTTGTTATCTGGGCGAATAACTCGTTTCAGGATATCTTTATATAGTAGGTCACGGTTGTCATATACCGTATTGTACTCGTAACGCCATTCCCGACCGTGTGCAGTGATCCGGGATACTCTATCCGTATTCACGCCAGCTTCATAAAAAATGTTGATTTCACGCCCATCTGAGGCGTAAATCCGGCTTAGTTTGTTTGAGTAAGTTAAAAATTGGCCCGAGCTGCCGTATGGTAGCGTTGCTGACTGATACTCGAAGGTCACTTCATTATTAAAGCGATCTCTGATCTTGCTCACCTGAATATTGAGGGTGTAGCTACGTAAGAGAACCGCATGGTCATAGTTGGGGTTGAAGACTTCCCCTTCCTGCTCTACCTGAACCAAGGTAGATGGCACAAGCCGAACCACATCAAAAGTATAGGTTACGCCTTCAGGAGATGTTGCCTCAAAGCCATATCGGTTAGAAAGACAGGTAATTTTCCAATTATCAGCATAACGAGCCTGCTGGATCCCTCCTCCTGCAGTATACGCCATTCTGAGTTTCTGATTAGTTACTCCAGGAATATCCAGTGTATCGCCACTCCAATACTGCATTGGGCCGACAGTCGCAAAATCTGTATCAACCCAGTTAGGCTCTAATTGACCGCAACTTGGCAGGTGGCTGAGTAAACCGGGGCGGTATTCAAGGGTCGTGGTAGTAATACTTGGGATTTCCAAAACCCAATCACCAAGACTTGCATTATTACCCCGGTTATTCTTTGACCCGCGATAGGTGCGGCGAATTTCAACTGGTAACGGGTTATTTCCTTTGAGGGCAATATCAGTATGCTGAAAGGTGACCGTTCCAGTATTCAAATCGACTTTGTCACCAAATAACGCTGTTGTCTCCGGCGTTATATGTTCCTTTACTTCCATTCTTGCTAACGCAAGCTCTGTCATCAATTTAAGCTTGTCATGGCTTCCAGCGGACATCGCTGACATCGTGCCGGCCTTAGCAAACGACTTTGTATTAGTATTCGGATCGACCGCCTGCATAAATAACGCAGACAATTCAGCCAACTCTTCTTTGGTATAAGCGTGAGCCCCAAAAGAGACAACCCCGGCAATCAGTAACGAAATGCTTAACGTAGTTTTCATCATTATTGCTCCTTGCGCTCACCGTAGGGTTTATGTTCCGTTTTCTTAAGCATAACGCCTGACTGATTACTTTCCCCAATCACACTGCCCAGAATATCCGTATGAATGTAAGTAACCGCAGGAGAGGTATTGACCGTAAGAACGTAAGACCAGTCAGAGCATTGTGAGGACGCATTACAACCACGCACTTGATAGCTGTAGATATTGTTCGCACTGACAGTAAAACTATGGCTACGGGTCGTGCCTTTGTTAATTTCGGCTTGCCAAAAGCCATTTAGGTTTTGTCTGATCCGATATGATGTGATGTTAGCTACAGCTCCCCAAACTACGGTCAATGTACTTCCTGAGAATGAGGCAGTTAGGTCCGCAGGCGCTTTTATAAAAACCCCCGGCGTACCGCCTCCGCCACCGGAAACGTTGAAAGTTTGTGTATACGCGTAATCACTGCAACCATGTAAATTGCTGCAAGCCGCAACACGGAACATATAACTATTCCCGGTTGCAAGAAAACGACTTTGGCTGTTGCTATAAAGCACATCGTCGTTGCCCCAGTTGCCGTTTGTCGCCTGACCCAGCACAAAATAGTCATAAGCACCATTAACAACCCATTGTAAATGAACAGTTTGTCCAGAAAGGGTCGCTTGGGTGTACTGCGGTACCTGAGGCGCACAGTAGCTGCCAATGGTTGCCACATCGCAATCCCACATTGGTGTAACCTGCTCTTCGATTTGCTTTTTTTCTTCGGATGGCTGATCCGTTTGTTGTGCATAAGTTGCAGTTACTAAAGGAAATAGCAAAAACAAACGGGCAATCAATAGCGCTCTCAGCATAGACACGACCTCCATGTCAGAATTATTGGCTAAGAAAAGGTGATTTTGACTTAAATTTGAACAGAACGTAATTACACTAGCGGTAGAAAATTAATTGTCAACAGAAAGTTTAAGAGAGGCGTGGCAAAGGGGATAAAGACCGTATCTCGCTGTTATTTGAGAGGCTTATTGAGCCTCTTAAATAGGATCTGGAAAAGACTCATGATCTTCATGAAAGAGCTCTTTACGAAGGTGAAGGTAAAATAAGTCTCCAGCCAGTGCGCTGGCGTTTTTTTGGCCAGTTATTGCCGTAGCGTTTAGACTCGCTAAGCAGTGCCGCTAGGGGTTATAGCTGCGCCGATGATGGGTGAAACATTTACCATGAGTAAGCCTTAATCAGCGTCTGTGTGGTACTGATTTCAAACAGCTCACCCACTAAACGGTATGGCGCGTATACGGTTGGTAGTCGGATTGTACGTGTTAGTTTTTGGCGATTTTCGCCAATACGGTATTACTTTAAATAGAAAGTGTCCGGGTAGCCTTTTTATCCCGCTCACAGGCTGGGGGAACTAACGCTCCGGCGTCACTACTCCAGTTTTCTGGCCCCGGTCAGTAGCGATACTTTCAGTATAGTTAATATTTCATCAATATGCATCATTTTACTAAGTTTTACCATGCTCCATGGGCTCGAGTACAGCTCGTTCAGCAGCGACAATATTTTCAAGTCTATCTAGTGCATATTTCGTAATAGAAAGTATGTTTGTTACATCAGGTCTTTGAAGTAATAAAGTTGCATACTGTAATAGTACTTACTATGATAAAAGTCAGTCTTTATTATCGGCTACATATTATGGCTTCAAGGAGAAGAGGATTTACGGATGCACAGTTTGCGAAGTGGATCAAAGCTGGCCGTGGTGCTGGCGAGTATGCAAGTTATCAGCCTTGGCTAAAAGTATCAGATTTCCCCTCCCTTGGTCGTGTTCATCGTGTTTTTGGGCATAAGTCTCAGCGCACCCATCATTTGCTATCTGATCTAGAGCTGTCGGTTTTCTTGCTACTGGAGTGGCATCGAGAGGTAACGCAGATCCGTGAACAATTCCCGCTGGAGCGAGAGGTGACCCGCCGCTTAGCCACTGAGGCGATGATTGATCATCCCGCTTTAGCAGGTACCGAACAGTATTTATCCTCAGACTTCCTGGTCGACTCCAGCAATGAGCATGAGCCGCGTTTTGCACTGCAGGCAAAGTATAAAGATGCCCTGGATGATGCCCGGACAGTCGAAAAGCTGGAACTGGAGCGGCGTTATTGGCAAGAAAAAGGGTTGCCCTGGTATCTGGTCACTGAAGCGGATATCCCGGAAACCGTGTCGAAGAATATCTCATGGCTTTATCCGTCTCAGCGCCATGAACCGGACGATTCTGAGCTGACACAGCAGCAGATCGAGCTGTATGCCCACCACTTTGCAAAGCGACCAAACCAGACATTGCTGGCCATTTGCAAGGAGTTGGATGCGGCATACGACTTGCCACTTGGCGAATCGCTGTACGAAGTCCGAACCTTGTTGGCCAAGCGCTACTTCACTTTCGACTTGTTCGTACCGGTGAGCAAGCTAAAAGCAAAGGATCTTCAGAGCGGGAATATCCATTTTATCCGGGAGACCTACCTTGTTTCGAATCAATGAGGTTCTGCGGTTTGATGGTCAATGCTACCGGGTGTTGCAGCTGCTGGGTGATTACCTGGTGTGGATCAACATCGATGACGCAGCGTCTTTCCCTGAGCTTGCTTTGGTGGCTGAGCTGCAGGATGCCATTGAGCAAGAGTTGCTTGAGCGTACCGATGATCCCTTTAAATCCTTGGCTTTTGAGTCTCCAGCAGAAGGCAGTATCGCAAAAACGAAGCGTGATAGTAATTATGCGCTCATCAAGCCACTGATTGATTTACCTGATTTTTATAGCCCCAAAAGCCGGGGTCCTGTGGTGGAAGATATCATCCGTGCGAGCGGTACCACCAAGCAAACCGTGTATCGCTTGGCCAAGCGCTTTTGGCAGCGAGGTCAGATCCCAAATGCCCTGCTGCCAGACTACAAAAACTCGGGTGCGAAGGGGAAGCGACGACTTGCCGGTGACAAAAAGCTTGGTCGGCCGCGTAAGCATCAAAGTGGTGTTGGCGCCAAGATAGATGAGTTTACTGAACGTTTGTTTCGTATTGCCATTGATCGGTACCTGTTAAAAGACAAAGGGCATTCCTTTCCTTATGCTCACCGCCGCTTTGAGAGCATGTACCTAAATCACTTCCCGGAAACCCCGCAAGAAGAGCTGCCCAGCAATTGGCAAATGTTGCATTTTTACAAGCGTGAGTACCAGCAAGTGGAAGCGCTGAAGAGGCGGGTGCCAGTTGCTATATACAACAAAGATATCCGGCCTTTGCACAGTACCGCCAATACCCAGGTGCTTGGGCCAGGCTCACGCTATGAAATTGATGCCACCATTGCCGATATCTACCTGGTATCTGACAGTGAGCGGGGCAATATTGTGGGTCGCCCTGTGGTGTATATGGTGATAGATGTCTTTAGCCGGATGATCGCCGGTTTCTACATTGGCTTTGAAAATGCGTCCTACGCCTCTGCCATTCAGGCTTTGTATATGGCCGTGACCGATAAGGTGGCTTATTGCAGGGGATTGGGTTTTGAGATTGAATCAGAAGATTGGCCCAGTGTTGGCTTACCTGATGCGATCTTGGCAGATCGTGGTGAACTGCTTGGCCATCAAATTGAAAATTTGGAGAGTAACTTTGCGCTCCGTATTGAAAACACGCCACCGTACCGTGGCGATGCAAAAGGGATAGTTGAGCGCAACTTCAAAACTATCCAAGCGTCATTTGGTCCTTTTGTGCCGGGGTATGTGACGGGTAACAAAGTGAGAAAGCATGGCGGAAACGACTATAGGCTTGATGCCAAGCTATCGGTAAAGGATTTTGCTCAGATAATCTTGTCCGCTGTACTTTACCAAAATCAGTATGCGGTGCTGGAAAAGTATGACCGTGATGCCGATATGCCGGCAGACTTACCGCTTACGCCAATTCATCTCTGGAACTGGGGCCTGCAACATCGCACCGGGCGTTTACATCATGCGGACCCTACAGCATTACGTATTGCATTACTACCGCGGGAAAAAGCGACGTTATCAGAGCATGGTGCCTGTTTATTTGGCCTTTATTACTCTTCGTCCGAGATGCTACAGCTGGGCTGGACGCATCGAGGCCGACAGGTCAAGCGTCCTGTGAGTCTTGAAGCGGCCTATGATCCTCTAGTTGCCGATCAAATTTACCTGTTCTTTGACAAAGGCAGTAACCATCACTGGATATGTAAATTGACCGATAAGTCCAGAGAATTCCGGGGGGCATCTTTTTGGGATGTCTGGCAGGTGCGGGATGAGCAAAAGAAAACAACCGCAGCAGCTAAAGTTCGTTCAAAAACATATAAACGCCAGCATGAGGAGTTTGTGCTGGAAAAAATACGTGAGGCTGAAAAAGCAGCCCCGGATACCAGCAATATACCCAAAGCTGAGCGGATCCGAGCCATCAACGAAAACAAACGAACCGAAAAAGCCCGTGAGCGATCCGAAAAAGCGCAGCGCCCAGCATTGGAGCAGCAGCACAAGTCTGCCCAAGTTATTCCGTTTGGTGGTAATGAACCCACTCTTGATTATCCGGATTACATTGACGAATTGTTTGGAGACGACGATTAATGCCACTACCTGATCATTACGTCGAGGCTGTTTATAAAGACCCCGGATTGGAACGTTATCGCGGGAATCCCCTTATTGAAGCTCTGCCGCCCATCATGGACTTACAATCTTTAAAAGCAAAGTTAACGGGGAAGATTAAATTCAATCCGAAGGATTGTTTTGAAAAAGGTCATATTCGAGCGCATCAGATTTGCGCCCTACTGGATGACTTTTTTCAGCCCCTGGCAATGCACAAGCAACTCGAAGAGAAGATATCCATTATGATCCGCGCAGGTTATGTTGGACGAAACCTCGCTGATGGCTCGATTAACAAGCTGATGCAAGAAAGCTATGAGCGCATCATGGCAGGGGAAAGTAGCTCATCACGCTTCGTCCAATCGAATTCAACCGCCAAGAGCTTGTCATTGATCGGATGCTCAGGCAGTGGCAAAAGCACTACTATCAATCGTATTCTGGCCACCTACCCGCCCGTCATTTACCACTCGAAGTACAATTTTATCCAGTTACCCTATCTGAGAATGGAATGCCCTTCGGATGGATCATTAAAGAGTTTGTGTTTGAATTTCTTTCGCGAAGTCGACCAACTACTGCAAACAGGGTACGAAGAGAAATACGCCCGCAAACGCCATGGTACAGAGGTATTGCTATCACTGATGGGACAAGTAGCGACTCAGCGAGCGATCGGTGTCTTGGTCATCGATGAGATCCAGCGTTTGACATTGAAGCGTTCAATCAGCAAGGAAGCGATGCTAGAGTTTTTTGTTGCCCTGGTTAATGTGGTTGGGGTGCCGGTGGTCTTGGTAGGTACGCCCAAAGCCCGGCCAATCTTTGAGCTGGAGTTGCAGTCAGCCAGGCGGAGCGCTGGTTTTGGCTCATTATTCTGGGAGCCGATGCTGTGTGAGCCTGTCAGCACAGATCCACGTACCGGCAAAGTGCAAAAAACCGAGTGGATCGCATTCACCGATAAGCTGTGGCAATACCAATGGCTGACAAAGCGGGACGAGGTGCTGAGTGATGAGGTGCGAGACTGTTGGTTCGACTTATCGCAAGGTGTGCTGGATATCGTTATCAAGCTCTTTGTACTTGCCCAAATGCGAGCAATATCCACCGGCCTGGAAAGGATCACTGTTAAGCTGCTGCGTACCATTTATGAGCAGGAGCTAAAACCGGTCCACCCTATGCTGGATGCATTGCGCCGGAATGACCCTCAACTGATAAGCAATTACTCCGATCTGAAGCTACCATCCATTGACAAGCGTTTGCTTGAGCTAAAAGCCTTGATAGATCAGCAGCAAACCAAAAAAGAAGCCGAGCCATCCTTTAGTGGTAACGACAAAGCCATGCGGCTTTATACCATGCTGCAGGCCATGGACTGTGATTCAGGTTTGCTGCAGCCATTGATTGAAAAGGTGTTTAAAGATCATCCGAATTTGTCGTTGCCAGAGCTCAGCCGGGTGGTGTTGGACTGGTATGCAAGCTCAATGAAACCAACAAAGTCGCCCCGGGCAAAAACCGAAAAAATTAAACAGAAAGACTGGCATACATTACCGTCCGATGATCTGCGCTTTAAGTTTTCGCAAGCGGAAAAGGGAAAGCTCTACCTGGGGCTCAAATACGGTAAGGAGTTATTCGATATACCCAACTGGCTGAAAAGAGTCGGTTAAAGATGTTGGGCTTTCCTTTGCCATATCGCGATGAGCTGCTTTATAGCGTCATCGCCAGGCACGGGGTTCATAGCGGTATTGTATCGCCAAAAGAGTTGCTGCGGGAGGTTTTTGGCGATACCAAGATCATTGCGACCCCTGACTTACCCGGTCATTTAACGTTGGTCGCTGCTTTGTACCCACCGAAAGTTGGCCCAACATCGTACGAATTGTTGTACAACCATACTCTTTTTCCGCTGTATGCACCTTTTATTGGTGAGCAACGCCGTCAGCAACTCGTCAATGAGCTGATAGCAAATAAACGACACAGTGCGCATGTCACGGCAGGAGTGGCCGCTTCGCGCATCAAGCAGCCGGAATATCTGCGGTACTGCCCTGGTTGTATGCAAGCACAATACAGCCGTTATGGTGAATGCTATTGGCAAAGAGTCTGGCAGGTCGCTGGTGCAAACGATTGTGCGGTTCATGGAGCTTTACAAAGTGCACCAACACACCGGCATGATGTGCATCGTCATCAGTACCAGGCTGCTTGCTTTCAAGTCTGTGTTATCAAACAACAGGCGATCGGCTGCTGGCAGAGCTGCTTAATTGCCACTAGTATCGAAGCATTACTAAATTTCACTGGGGTACCGGCACCTGAGTTGGTGCAGTGGGGGAATTGGTACCATGATTTGGCCGATGCACAGGGTTTCTGTCGTGGCCTGCAGATAGAACATGAGAAAGTCAGTGCCAAAGTGATTGGCTTTTGGGGCTCAGAATGGTTAGCAAGCCTTGATTTGCTGCCAGAATGCTCAGAAAACTGCTGGTTAAAATCAATATTCCGTAAGCATCGTAAAGCATTTAGCTATCTGCAGCACGTGATAGTGCTGCACGCTTTTCTCGAGCCTGGTTGGTGTTTTACCGATGTGATGCAACAAGTTGCTTCATCAAGGCATCCTGCAAAAGTAACGCCGCCTCAAGTAGCTGTATCGGATAATACGAAACTGGATAACTTCCGCAATCGTTGGTTATCAGCTGCACGCCGCTATGGTGCCAAGCAAGCGCGTGAGAATGGCTTTGGAGATGTGTATGCCTGGCTATATCGGCATGATCGAGACTGGCTAATAGCAACCAACCAACAATATTGCATTAAGCCGAATACGTGCCGATTAAAAGTAGATTGGCGAAAGCGTGACCATGATAATGTCAGAAGGCTGATACAGCTTCGTGATTCAACGGAGCAAGATCTCTGGCCGCCAAGGCGAACAAAGAACTGGTATCTGGCACAATTGCAGCGCAATGCCACCATTGAAAAAAACTTAAAGCACTTGCCACTGTGTCGTTTGTTTTTTGATCGGCATTGTGAAAATATAGAGCAATATCAAATAAGAAGAATTACCCGCATCGTTATTCGCTTGAATTTAGCCGGTGCAGATTTAAAGCGCTGGCAGGTGCTTCGGTTGTCTGGACTGAGTGAAGAGCGGCTCACAGAGTTGGCGCGGGAGTTTCTGCAGGAGATCATTAGAATTTGACCGGTTCTATCCACCTAAAGGGATTTAAAGACGATACCTGGCTAAATGGGATCGGAGATTTGTTTTGTAAAACAGATGGGGTACGTTGGGGCGTCAACTTAAGCATTTATCCGGGTAAGGAAGCGGGATCTGATTCAACGTCCCTGTCCAATGCGCCTTTGTTGGTGCGTAAGAACATCATAAATCCAAGCAAAGATTATTACCCAAATAGCCATGAGCAAAGTTTCGAAATCACCACAACACGGGATTGGGATGTTGTTCGGCTTAAAAACTGTCCTGCCCTTGAGCGTCCATTGCCAAAAGAGCTGCAGCAGTATTGTTTTGAATTCAACATCGAGGGCGGAATACGCGTTTTCTTGCCTCAGTTTGAGCTGGCTCGGGCGCTATTTTTTCATAATGCTTATCTGGCTCGTTCATCCGTTTTGCACGATGTGCTGAGTAATGAGTTCATCACAGAGACTGAGCCGAAATTAAATTGGGCTCATATTCATGTGCTTGATACCTGTAACTGCCCAATAGAGTTATTCAGTGATTATGGCTTTCGTAGGCATCTTTCTTGGTTGTTGCTGGATCAGGAGGTCAGACTCTCCTATGAGAGTATCAGCAGGTACCAGCTTTTGCATAGCGTTGATACTGGTCACTATAGACGCTGGACCTTTCAGTTTGATCCGCCGCCACTTCAGGGAGTGATACTAAACGTCAGAGGAAGGTTTGAGCCGAAAAGCCGATCCCTGCTGGTTTATGAGGTCTTTGGCATCCGTAAGATTGTGCCCAATATCCCTAAAGTGGTTGAGTTCACCAGCCCAAAATTCATAACTTCGGAGGCTGGTAAAGGGAGCAGAGCTGGAGGAGATTCTCGTCGGCCGGATGAGCATAATCTGGATGACGAAAGCGAAGAAAGCGGTGAGAATAAGCCTGTGATGCTGAAAGCAAATCAAGTGGTATTTGAATACGAGCAGGCCATTGAGACCAGAAAAGTAAGTAATAAAACCAAACCAACGGGTGGACGCAAGGATGAGGATGGTGAGCCTAGTGAAGCTTCAAAAGATGTTAGTAGCGAAGAGCAAGGCCCCTTTGGCGACTTACCTAGTGCTGAGTGGGACGCACTGGATGAACAGACCGATGATGCACACCTCTACCTGAATAAATTCGAAAGTTACTTTGAAATGCTGAGATTGCTTGAAGAACAGCATGGTTGTAAGGTGAAAAGGTACCCACTCAGAAAGCTGCCGGCAGTGGGTAGATGCACGATGCACATATTGAAAACCGATGGCAACCCAAGGTGCATGTCGGTTGCTCATGTTACGGTAGGTACCGTTGGATATTACCTGCTAGAGGTTGATACCTCCGATGCCAGTAAGGCATTGTCTACAAAGGTAATCTTGGCATCTGCTGTAGGTGATATAGCTAAGTATCTCAATGAAATAGAAAGGCAGTTGTTGAAGGCATCATTGTCCTGGCCTGTTGGATTGCTAGACCAGCTGTTTGGTAAAAATAGTCATGTCTGGGTAGCTCATCAGCAGTCTAGCGCAGGGGGAGCCTTAACTGCAGATGAAATTAAAAAATGGGCATCCAGACTTTTTACACAGCTTAAACCAAAGGTCTTAGCATAGATTTATTCGTTATCGATGTCGTGCGCCTTAGTCTATTTCATTATCGATGTGCTCTAGAGATTGACCTAACTGCACAATATCGATATAACGGGCCTAAATTTAAGTTGATGACATTGAGTATGCAGCCACACTCGAAGGATGAACGCAAGGCCCTTGGGGCCTATTATACGCCAAGTAACTTGAGCCAGGTACTTTGTGACTGGGCTATCAAGTCACCTGACTCTGTTGTTTTGGAGCCAAGCTTTGGTGGGTGTGGTTTTTTAGAGACTAGTGTTGTTACGTTGAAGGCTTTAGGCTGCAAGAACCCAGAAGATCAGCTCTATGGTGCAGATATTGATGAAAAAGCATTCGGATTTCTCTCCGATAAGTTAGGCCGTATTTCCGCGGTTAGTAATCGATTTATCTGCTTGGATTTTATCCAATCAAATAAACAAGATTTTGGCAATATCACTTTTGATGTTGCCATTGGAAATCCACCTTATGTATCAATGCATAGTATGACTGAGCGGCAAAGGGAAAGCTGTAAGAAAATCCTCAGAGCTTCACCTTTTGCAGATAAAACACTTGGGATAAATGCGAGCTTATGGGCTTTTTTCCTACTGCATACGTTAAGTTTCCTCAAGACAGGAGCTAGGACAGCATGGGTTTTACCAAGTAGTGCGTTGCATGCGGACTATGCAAAAGCGTTATTGGCAATTTACGAAAAGCATTTTGAAACGATTAAAGTAATCAAGTTAAATCAGAGATTTTTCCAATCGTTAGGAGCCGATGAGGTTTCAGTAATTCTTCTGGCTGAAGGCTTTAGCGAAACACCTTCAATCGGACCAAAGACACAATATGCGATTGCTGACGATTTAGATACGTTAAGGGTATTGGTTTCAAATAATTGCACGACACAAGACGCTTTCAGTGATAACTATAAGCACTCGATCATGTCTTCGGATGTGTTACGGAAAATGCTCGAAATTCAAGAGAGCGGTTCTACCGAGAGATTGGGAGAAATAGGTAAAGTCATCATCGGAATGGTTACTGGCGATAACAAGACTTTTGTCATCAGCAAAAAAGAGGCTGAAGCTTTTAATCTGGGTCCTGATGTATTAAAGCCAGTTATTGGACGATTTTCCCAACTGAAGGGTTTGATTCACACTCTATCTAGACATAAAAAGTTGGAGAATGAAAACAGCAAGTGCCTGTTAGTTTGTCCTAGAAGCGTGTCACAAAAACCTAGTCCAATAAGAAGCTATCTCGCTACCGTTGACAGGAAAAAGCGCCATGCAAATAGAACTTTCGTAAAGCGGCCTAATTGGTTTTATCCTGATGATGGCCGTTATCCAGATGCGTTTCTTTCATACATGCTTGATAAAGGCCCTAGGTTGGTAATTAATGCCTCAAGAATAAATTGTACCAATTCAGTACACAGAGTCTTTTTTACTGGTGACATCTCGTATGAGAATAAAAAAGCAATTGCAGCATCCTTTCTATCATCATACTCTCAATTATCAGCTGAAATCGCAGGAAGATCATATGGTTCAGGAGTTCTAAAGCTTGAACCAACGGCTGCAAAAAATATTTCGATTTTTACAAGTAGCAAAGTGCTCAAAAAGTTGTCTTCTATCGTAGCTCAGATAGATGGAATGCTAAGTAAAGGGCTTCTAATCGAAGCTCAAAAACTTGTTGATGAGGCTATTTGTAATGCTGAAGGGATTCCCCGGAAAACTTTTCTTAACTTTTCTAAGTGTGCTGAAGAAATGAGAAATGATAGATATAAAGGGTTGAGGAGAAGTGGTCCTAGAATTAAATCAGATTAAGGAAGGCGCATGGAACATTCTGAAAGTTATTTTGATGGCATCAAAAAAAAGTTGATTGATGAGCTCTCAAGTAATTCGTTAGACATAAGTGAAATACTCTCCCTTTCTACTGAGCTTTCGAAGTTAGACAAAAATAGCGTTAGATTTACAGTTGATGCCGATCATGTAAACCGACTTGGCTTAGAGCTGGTATCAAAAAAAGAAACTGCTTTGTCTGAAATTATAAAAAACTCTTATGATGCTGATGCAGATACTGTGCTTGTTAATTTTATTTATGATCATGTCGGTTCGCGGCTTGAAATTTTAGATAATGGTACAGGTATGAGTCGGGATGAGCTTGTGAATGGTTTCATGCGTATCTCTACCAGCATGAAGAAAAAAGAAGAGTATTCAAGAATATATAATCGAAAACGAGCGGGAAAAAAAGGAATTGGACGTTTCGCCGCACAAAGGCTGGGTTTGAGGCTTACTATTCTCACTAAACGTGATGTCGATGAGGGGGGCTTACGTGTTGAGATTGATTGGCGTGAGTTTGAATCAGAGAAAGAGCTTATCGTCATTTCAAACAAAGTAGTAGAAACTGATGATAGCCATTTTCAGCAATTCAACTTCAAGTCAGGCACGTTGTTGATTATTCATGATTTGCGAGATAACTGGACTGAAAGTCAGGTTAAGAGAGCGTATCGATATGCTTCAGGCTTGCTTCTACCTTTTCCTGTATCAAAGATTAAAAGAATAGATAGCGAACGGGGTAGTAAATGTAGGGATCCAGGATTTTCTGCAGTAATAAAGAGATTTATGGATGGTAATGAGATAGATGTGATCGATACCACTGACATGTATCTTAAGCATGCTCTTGCTGAAATAGAAGGCTGGATTGATGATAAAGGGCAAGGGTTTTGGCGAGTGAAAAGCTCTTATATCGACTATGATTCAGGAGTTAAAAATTACGTAACAAAAACACTTACTCAGTACCAAGAGAAAGATCAAAATACTTTAGAACAGATCAAAGTCAGTGAAGTTCGGAATGTAAGTTTCAAAGCTTATTACTTCAACCCGGGTACTGCTCATGTCCCTAAATTACTAAACTCTACTGTTACAGAAAATCTTAGGGATTTTGGAGGCATTCGGTTGTACAGAAACGGTTTTCGCGTATTACCGTATGGCGAAAAGTTTGACGATTGGTTGAGACTTGATTGGCACACGAAGAGTCGGACGATATTACCACCTGTAGGGAATCAGAATTTTTTTGGGATTGTAGAAATTACTCCTGATACGAAAGGGTATTTTGAAGAAGTTGCATCAAGAGAAGGTCTATTGGAAACAGATTCATTTAATGAGTTAAGGGAATTCGTTTCCTCATCCATTTTGTCAGCAATAGTTGATTTTACCTATGCATTTGGTCAAACCAAAGTTTTTGCAGGAGAAAAGGACTATATTAAAAAGGGAAGAATTTCTTTTAAGGATTCATTAGATGGATTCAGTGAGTCCATAGAAAAACTTGAAAGCTCACCGAGACTGGAACTTAATAAAGTACAACAGATTAACTCCTTATTTAAAGACGGAGTTGAAGAGCATACATCCATCTCTGATGGTTCTAGGGTTGTTCCAATTGAGCTAATAGAAAGTATTGCATTTCAGGCCAAGTATCTACTTGATAAGGCTGAAATGTATCGGATTCTCGCTGGTTTAGGCTTGGCGATGGCCGAGTTTACCCATGAAGTTAAGTTCTCGATATTGAAGGTCTCAGATAACCTATACAAATTGCTAGAGCTATTTCCTAAAGAATACCTATCACAGGAGATAGAGCAAGCCCTTTCAGCTATCGAAAATTTAAGAGCTTATACTTCTTTCTTTGAAGCTAGCTTTCAATCATTAACGGATAAAGAAGGCGAGCTCCTTGATTTAAGAAAGCTTGTTAATGAGTTCCTTGATGCGATAAAAGATACAAAGCATGAAGACGACCAGGTTAGGATTGATATTTCTTTAAATGGATTAGACTTTGTCACCCCTAGAGCGCACCGAGCAAACTTCAATTCTATTTTAGTTAATTTGTACTCTAATGCAAAGAAAGCAATTTATAGAGCCGGTGTAGAAGGGAGAATTCTTATTGAGCTCGAGGAGACTGATGACACTGTAGAAATGGTCTTTAGTGATAACGGCTGTGGAATCTCCAATGAGAACAGAGAAAAGATATTTGATGAGTTCTATACGACTAACACTCAGATGTTTAGTGCAACAGAGAATCAGCAGATGTTGGGGATGGGGCTTGGATTAACGATTGTACGAGAAATCGTAGAAGGCTTAGGGGGTGAAATCGATTTAACCACTCCAAAGGATGGGTATTCGACTTCCTTTCAAGTATCTTTACCAAAAGCAGAAGAAAAGGATATCGAAGATGACTTTTAATATTGCAGTTGTTGACGATGAGGACATAAGTGATTTTATTAACAACATAAGCCTTGATGGACTGACATATAAGCATATCAAGCCCTGTTCATTCCAAGAAGATATAGAGAATATTTCTGATCAACATGATTTAATTTTAATGGATCAGAAGTTAGCGGGGAGCATAGGGAAGATACCATATATGGGAACAACCCTTGTACAAGAGCTAAGAACCAGAATGGCCGAAGGCCATTTGAAACCAAAGCCCGTGATTCTATGGTCAATTGCTGAGAATATAATAAGTTACCAAAACGAAAAGTCTTCTCATAACCTTGTAGATGCGGTTTGGAATAAAGAATGGTTACATCGAAAAAATTTAAGGCAACGTGATGAGTGCGGAAAAAAAATTGAGAGCTTGATATTCGGATACAGGGAAATTACTGCTGCACTCTGTAAGCATAGGTCTGAGGATGATCGTAATGGTAGAGGGCTAGCTGCTGCAATTTTTGGCATTCCGAAAGAGTTTGTTCTTGGCTATCTCCCTGAGCCTGTTTTAGGACACCTGGTTAATAAAAATCATCACGTAACTCACACGCTGTCAAATTTCCTAACGAATGCGATTTTGAGATTCAATGGTTTCCTTATTAATGAACAGACTTTAGCGGCACGGTGCGGGGTTGATATAAGTTGTGGAGATTGGGTAAAGTTAAAAGACAGTAATTTCAGTAAGTTCCGATTCAACGGCATTTATTCTGATTTTTATCGAAGATGGTGGGCTTCAGATTTTGAAGCTTGGTGGTTAGAGGTGATATCTAGCGAGCATCCTGCGAATTTAGATGCCGCTGATAGGGTTAAACTTCTGAATCATAAATTGTCATTGTCACTTTCAACGGCAAGGCCAGCGGAGAATCATCTTGAAAGCAAGTTTTGGCATTGCTGTATTATTAATGATTCACCACTTGATGAAGTAGATAGCTACAAAGTTACTACTTCTGAACGTAGAGAGTGGCAAGAGCAGCTGTATGCCAGCTTTAATGCGATAAATAATAAACTCCATAAAAGTAATGGATATGAATTAACTGCTCGAGATAAAGAGAGGTTTCTGAAAGTAAGAAAAGGAAATTATCATGAATGATGTTGATTTCCTTCGTGCATTAGATGATCTGGCTGAAGTCCTCGAATCATTCTATGGAAAAGGTGTGCGTGATATAAGTGGGCTCAAGCGAGCAGTTTCAAGCTTAAAAAAGCGATTAGTGGATCCAAAACAAAGAGAATATCCACTGAACATTCACATTGCACGCATGAGCTTTGATATACAAGGTAATCACAAGCACACTTTACCTGCAGGAGCTACAGATTCTATTCTAACATTGTCAGTGAAAATATGCTTTCGTGATAAGTTTGCAGTCTTCTCTGATATAGTAGAAATGAGTGTTGACTTTGAGCTGTCTTCTAACGATGAAAATGGTCAGCCTGTGAAAAGTGCCTGGCACTTAGATTATCATGATGTCAAGGGAGATGAACAATTTTCCCACCCCCAATTCCATTTCCAATTTGGAGGAAAAAAACTCAGAGAATCGATTCGCGAAAATAATCGCCATTTTAATACAGGCGAATTACTTCTGATGGAGAGCCCCCGGATCATGCACCCTCCGATGGATCCTATATTAGCAGTTGACTTTGTTTTTGGTAATTTCCTCGGTGATAAATGTTGGAAAGCCCTGCGACAGAAGCGCCCCTTCATTAACATTCACAAGGCAAGTAAGGAGTTATTTTGGAAGCCGTATTTTGAAGGGATCTCTGGATATTTTTCAAACCCGAATGTCCCTTCGCAAGCAAATACCTTGCACCCAGGTTTGTAAGTCCAATGTTGGAGGAATGCTTGCGGAGAACAATTCAATTACTTTATTGCTAAGTAGTAACGAACCATACTCTGCATTCGAATGAGAATGTTATCATAAAGAAAAATTATAAAGGATATGTTGCGTAAGTTGTTTTTGGTGACTACTAACCATAGCATTGTGACAGTGTGAGTATGATACTTTATTACTCCAAGTTTGCCTACTTTGTTCGGGTGCTTGCATTTCAGTATGATACTTTATTTTTTTCACACTAATTTTTCCAGCTAAAAACCAAGGCCTATAGGTGAGTCAGTATGAAACTTTATTGCTCACCCACAGCCATTAACAGTATGCTGTGATGGCCTTTTTTTACCGCTTTATTAGCTGTACCTTTATCATGAATTTCGGTTAAGCCTCACAGTTTAATTTTGTTTCCAAAAGTGCTTCTCGATGCACAAAGCCTTGGTTTTAGTAGGGTAAGACAGCTTGATTGACGCAAATTACTTGCGAGCTGCTAACTAACTGACTAACTTAAAAGCAGTTTCAGAATTCTGGATGTTAATGCCGCAATCAAAAGGGGGCTTTGGTGCTCGACGTAATTGAAATTCAGCAAAAGTCCAGTCAAGGTCGAACAGAGCCTTATCTCTGCCGATTATCTGACAACAAGCACTACTATATAAAAGGACCTCAAGCAGGTTGTAAAGGACTGATAAACGAGGCGGTATGTGCATACCTTGGTCAGGCTTTACAATTAAAGGTGCCCGCATATTGTTGTGCTTACTTACCACAAGGTCTTTTGCATTTTGATTACGTTGCCAGTCGCGTGTTAGGAGCAGGTGACAGTGTAGTGTTTGCATCGGAACTTGTACCCGATCTTTTGGAGGTAACACCTACAAGTGTTTTATCTATGCCTGAGTCATACGCTCGTGATCTATTTCTTTTTGATTACTGGATCCGAAATGAGGATCGGACTATTACCGAAAAAGGTGGCAATCCGAACTTGTTTTATCAGGCAGCTTCAAAGCAATATATAGTAATAGACCATAATCTGGCTTTTGAGACCGACTATAATTTCAAGGACAATGCCAAACTACACTTAGCTTACAATGCTTGGTTTGGTTCGCAACATGATGCACTATGGCGTACGCATTACAGTGCGAAACTCGCCATTGCGTTACAAGGGTTGCCCCAGTATGCTGCCACTTTACCGCCTGAATGGTTGGCAGAAGAGCCGGGTTATCTGGCAGAAATAAACGACATACTGGCTTCATTTAACAGCGACGAATTTTGGGAGGTACTGATATGAAAACGCTATATCAGTATGCAATAGTACGGTTTCTACCTCATGTTGAGACGGGCGAATTTGCTAACGTCGGTATAGTACTGTGCGCCCCAGAATTAGGCTTATTTGATTTTCGCCTGGCGCCAAGCCGGTTTGCCCGTGTAACAGACTTTTTTGAAGACCTTGAAGGCAAGCTTTACAAGGCTACACTGCAGACGGTCGAGCAAGAATTACAACGGATACAAACTTATGTCACTCGGCTCACCCCAAAGGCGTTAGCACAACAGATGCAGGAAGTGGTACGGCCAAGAGAAACCTTGATACGCTACTCTGAACTGCGTTCTTTATATCTGGACCAGAAACCGACTGCCGTGCTTGAACAGTTGTTTGAGCGCCTGGTGCACCGTACTTTTCTGACCGAAGAGTATCAAGAAAACCTAATGGTTAAAGTCATTCGACAGCAGTTAAAAGACGAAAAGCTGACTCACTTTAAACAGCAGAAAATTCAGGATAATTTTATTGAAGTAACACTGCCGCTGGTGGCAAAAACCAACGGCCTTTTTGTGATAAGACCCTTAGCGTTTCGCCAGCAAACTGCTATTAGGCTGTTTGACCATGCTGAACAATGGCTTGGTCGTTTTCGGCGACTGGTAAATCATCATGTGCTACATAAAGAGCATATTTTGTTGCCATTACAGGGGCCAAAAGTTAGCGACAGCAAATTGCTCGGTGCATTCAGAGAAGTAGAGCGTGAATTGGCAGCCTTTGGCGTGCAAACTTTGGATTATAAAGATAAAGCCGGCATTAGCTGTTTTGCCAAACAGGCATTAATACCAGATGGTTTTAAACTTCAGTAATTCTACCCAATCGGAAGCTTAAAACTTCTAAGATTTGCCGTATCTAGCAAGTGAATATGCCAAAAATGGTATGCAACTTGGATACACAATTTAGTGCTACCGACAATTGCAAATATCGGTGTCATGTTTTAGCAACTGGTATTAATACAGTCGCGGCCATCTGCTTTGGCACGGTATAAGGCGGTATCCGCGGCGCATAATAGCGCTGTGCTGGTGCGAAACTGGCCGTTAATTTCACTGGCTATGCCCTGACTTACTGTAATGCCAACAGAAGCAGGTAAAGCTGCATCGGTAAATTGTAATTGCCTGACCGCTTGCTGAACCTCTCGGGCTACGGCTAATGCTTTAATTTCATTATAGTTAGGCAAAATCAACGCAAATTCTTCACCGCCATAGCGGGCGGCCAGTTGTGCGTCTAATGGCATTGCTTGAAGAATAGCGCGCGCGACTTTACGTAAGCAGGCATCACCCTGAATATGGCCGTAACTGTCGTTAAACTGCTTAAAAAAGTCGATATCGATAATGATGACGCTAAGAGGTCTTTTTGCTGCCGTGCACTGTAGCCAATGGTGCAATAATTGTTCGTCAAAACTGCGGCGATTTGCCAGGCCGGTTAAGGCATCCGTTGCCGCCTGGCGGCGTAGTTGCTCAAACTCGGCTTTTTGGCGGGTTAGGTCGCGTAAAATCAGTAACAGTCTGGCCTCAGGTTCTGATAAAAAGGACACAGATAGCTCAATATCTTTTAGTTCACCATTTGCGCAGCGAATAACCATCTCTGTAGGGCCAGTTTGCAGCGATAGCACTTGTTTCGCTACTATTTTGACCAGTCCCTGATATTGCGCTACACAACGGTCATGTAAAAAGTCCGTCCAGGATTCACCAAGTAAAGGCCGCTCTATGCTATTTAACAACAACGCAGCCTTGGCATTGGCACACTCTATTACCCCATCGGTATTCACCACCAGAACCGCTTCGGCCAGATATTGAATAAAGCGGTTGATATTAAAGTCGGCCGTATTTTCGTCACGACTTACTGACAAGCCGCTGTTGCCGTCCTGGCGTGCTTCGGCTGATAAAGTGCTTTTGAAAGGCGCTACGCTCATCTTGGTGTTCCGCAGTAGTGAGTTTTGTTATGACTCACTATAGAGCCTTGGTTGCGCCAGAACCTTTCGGTAACCTTACTTTTTAAGTTTCTGATTCTGTTTGATTATTTTTATTATTTGTTGGCCTGATCAGGAAGTAATAGGCAATAAGCGGGCATTAAATGCCGTTTCGGCTGCTGGCGTTGGTAGTGATTGGTATAAGCCGGGTTGGAACAGGAACGTATTGATAAGGTTAAAAGCCCCGGTTGGGGCTAGCTCAGAAGTTAAAGATCGCGCGTATCTGTAGTTGCGTTGACCTTAATCTGGTTCATTTTTAACTTGCGGATCTGGACTTAACACGAATAAAGAGTTCGTTGAGTTTGATAGTACAAATTGAAATTTAGTATCGCCTGCCGTTTGATCTGTATCCAGCAGTTGCAGGTATTGGCCATCACTGCTTACAGTCACAGCGTCGATAACGCCATCAAATGGCGTACTAAAACCGGCTCCGACAAATTTTAAACCTTTCCCGGTATTATCGATTAGTCGGTAAGTAATAGTACTGGCTTCCGTAACGGTTATATCGCCACTGGGTAAAGGTTCACCGCTTGTGCTTTGGTAACTAAAAGTGGGTTCACCTTGTTCCAGATTTACAATGACATTGATCATCAGAGAGGCATTGGGAATGGGCATCGTCTTTTCCTTGGTTGTGTTGATCAAAAGTGGAAATTGGTAATCGCATTGTGTTGTAGCAAGGATATCAGCACTGAGTGTTCACTTATTTCATTTAAACAGTCTAACGCTTTTGCATAGTTGATAAGATACCGCGGCTCCTTGTTGTTTTCGATAATGTCAGCAAGTCTGTCTTTGATGTTTCTACAAATTACTACTGCTTTATCTTGCCCATGCAGTACAGAACGCGTTTTGGCTTGCAATAATTGGCTCTCCAGTAACGCAATATAATGTGCTCGATTTAGTGGAAAGTTTTCACTTAGCTCTGAGTAGCCGGAGACAGCCAGATCGGTATAATTTTCGCTCAAGGCGATCTGATTGATTTGATGTAATTTTACTCCGGTTGTCAGCCACAACCTCGATAAAAGCTCTTTACGTTGCGAATCTGATAGTTGAGTAGGGCCTGAAGTTAAGATGTGTTTGAGTGAACTCACGTGTTGCTCAATTGCTGTTATATCGTCGTTAATTGAAAAGTTTAGCGCGTTGATATCCAACAGATATTTTCTTCTCTGCCAACGACTGTTGTCAGGATCTTGCTCTAACGCCTTTGCTAATGTCCGATAACCCTCTAAATAAAATGCACGTGCAGTTTCGAAATCTCCTTGATAACTGAGAAAATCAGCAAGAATTTGGTAACTGCTGGATAATATGTCTAATAAATACGGCTCTTTTACTTCAGCCAGGACAAGGTCATTTTGTAACGCTTTGTGAATTGTTATCGCCGATAGTAAATTACCTTCAGCCAGCGTTGCGCTTGCGAGCCAGGAGCGGGTATCGGCAATATCGGCTAGTAGCTGTGTATTTTCCGGCTGTTTTGCCTGCGCCAGTAATTTTAGCCGCAGCGATTCTTCGAAGTTTTCCCGCGCTATAGCAAATTGCTGCTGTTTTATCGCCAGCGAGCCCAGAGAATTGGTGGCGTAGGATAACTCCATAATGGCATCAAGGCTGTCGGGCGCCAGTTCGTACATTAATTCACTGTACTGATAATAACGCTGAAACTCGTGCTGGGTGCCCTGCCAGTTACTGGCGTCGTATTGGATCTGTCCCAGCCAGAAGGCATTGGCGCCCAGGGTCTTCAGCAGCTCGAGATTTGTTGGTTGTAGTTTGAGTGCGGCTTCTAACTGACTGCGGCCGGCTTGCAGGGCGGCGCTGGCTTCATCTATTTTACCGCGCGAGTAAGCCACCTCGCCCATGGCAGTCAGAGTTTGTCCGTGCTGCAGCATGGCTGCAGTGCTTTGTAAGGTGCTGCTATTGCTAAAGTCGGTGAAGTATTCCAACGCCTTATTGCTAATACCATCCAGTAGATCCATCCGGCCGATACTGCGCAGCTTGTCGGCAAATTCGCCTACCATAAACCCCAGCAGATTTTCGGCAGCCAGGCGTTTTTGCTGCGCTTGTTGTTCAGCGTTATAGCTTTTAAAACTCATGGCAAAGGCTGTAACGGTTAACAAGCACAGCGCGGCGATAGTGCCATGGCGTAGCCAGCGTTTTTGCCGGGCTTTTTGAGCGGATGCCTCGATAAAGGCCAGCTCGGCGGTATCGAGCTGAAATAACGGGTTTCGTTTTAACTGCAGCGCTTCTTGTAGCGGTTTGCCCGGGGCCAATAAATAAGCGCTATTGCCCTGTTCGGCCTGCCAGCGCTGCTGCAAATGTTGCAGACGGCTCTTAATGCTTAAGCTGTCGTGGTGCTCGCTAATCCAGGCGGTGGCGCGCGGCCAGCGCCGCAGTAGCGCTTCGTGTGCCACACTAAAGCAGGGCTCGCCTTGTTGTAAGTGCGATACAAATAGGCGTTGTTCTACTAGCGTTTGTACCAGGGTTCGCTCAGCATCGGTATTTAGCTGACTAAAGCGGGCGCTGCGGCTGGTAATGCTTTGCTCATCTTCACGCAGTGTCACCAGCAACGAGAGTACGGCCGGCAAGCTGGCTTGCTCGGTTTCCGTTAAGGTGCAAATGGCTTGCTCGGCATTTTTACCGATAGCGCCCTCAATACCGCCCAGCTTTTTATAGGTCGCCACTTGCAGCTTATTGTCGCTGCTACGCTGTAAATAAAGTTGTTGCAAGGTGTATTGCAGCATTGGCAGGGCGTCGGGGTTGCTGGCGGCTTCGCTACAGAGTATTTCGTCTAACGGAATGGCGGTATCGGGGTCGGTATCAAAACCCAGCCCGGCAGCAAGCGCCGGCAGCCTGATCATCTGTAGCAAGTCGTTACGAGTGGGAGCGGCCAAATCGAAATGTGCGCCCCTGGCTTTGCCGGCCATCAGCGTAGGGTAATTAACCAGCAAAGGGTAAAACTCATTGCGGCATGCACTCAGCACCAACACACTGTTGCTACAGGCTAGCTGCTCCAGCAGGCTGATAAATTGGCTGCGCTCGGTTTCATTAAACAGCGGCGACGACAGCAACACTTCCAGGCGATCGACAAAAAGTGCCAGGCGCTTTAAGCCCTGCCGGCCATTTTGCAGAGCCTGGTTTAACATACTCAGAATCAGCTCTGGGGTTGCGGTTAGTGCAGCGGCTAGGTGTTCGGCGCTGTAACCTGTCAACACGGGTTCATCCTGCAACTCCCAGTCTAACAGGGTGCTGGCTAAATTAAGCAACAGTTGCCTGGGCGCGACATCGGCTAAATCCAGGCTGGAGTAACTTAGTACTTCGATACCATGATAGCCACCTGTTTGCATTAAATTAGGCAGCACACCAGCATGCACCAGTGACGATTTGCCGCTTCCGCTAGGCCCCAGTAACAAACAAAACGCCCTGCCAAATTTTACCTGTTGTGCGATGCGCGATAATAAAGTGTTGATCTGTGCGCCGCGGCCGAAAAATACACTGGCGTAGCGGGCGTCATAGGCTTGTAAGCCCGGAAACGGCGAGCCTTGTTGCCAGCTCAGCTCGTTAACACTCTGCTCTTGCCCAACCGGAAAGCGTACTTCTGCAATGGCGCGATAACCGCGTTTACGGATGGTTTCAATATAACGGGGTTGGGTGGCACTGTCGCCAAGGGCTTTGCGTAACTGCGCCAGGGTTTTATGTAGGGGGTTATCGCCGGTATCCAGCCTGGGCCAGCAGCGGTTAATAATTTCGTCGGTCGTGACCACTTCGCCGGCGTGGCTGCATAACAGTAATAATAACTCCATGGCTTTGGGCTCCAATTGGTATTGGAGCTTTTGCTTTAGCAGCGTATTCGCTGCCGGGTTAATTTGCCATTCACCAAAAAAGAAGATGTTTTGCATAATAAGGGCGTTGTTATTCGTGGTCATCGCAGGGCTGGAATCAACCATAACACGCTGTTGTTGATTTGTTTAGCGACAAAGTATTGTTGCCGAATAGCCCGGGGTTTGTGCAACTTTCCTACCATTGCTGCGGAATTAAATCTGAGCTTTTTTTACACAGTGCATTGACGGCTGAAAATTCTTGTTCTACCTTATGTAAGCGCTTACATTTTTAAGTGGGCGGTATGGCGTGGCCTGCCGCTGGCGTGACAAGGCAAAAAACAGGAATTCAGGGTATGACCATTAAAATGAAAACAGCAACCCCCCTGGCCGCAGCACTATTGGCAGTGGGGCTAAGTGGCTGTGGCGGGGATGTAAACACCAATTCAAACTTTTCCGCTGTAGATACAACTAAGCCGGTCAGTGACTGGAAGTTAGTTTGGAGTGACGAATTCGAAGGCAATAGTATTGATCGGCGAAAATGGACATTTGAAATTGACTGTCGTGGTGGCGGCAATCAGGAAAAACAATGTTATACCGATAGTCCGGAAAATGCTTTTGTCTCTAATGGCACCCTGAAAATTGTTGCCAGGCCAGCGGCCGAAGGCGCCCCTTTACCTTACACGTCGGCACGTTTAAATACCCGATATCAGGGGGACTGGAAGTACGGGCGTATCGAGGTTAGGGCGAAAGCCCCATCAGGCCAGGGTTCTTGGCCTGCAATCTGGATGATGCCAACTGATGAAGTGTATGGTGGTTGGCCCAAATCAGGCGAAATCGATATTTTTGAAGCCGTTAATCTTAAAACCGTTGATGCTGAAGGTAATGTAGAAGCTAAAGTTTACGGTACTTTGCATTACGGACGTGATTGGCCTAACAATGCCAGTAGTGGTAAGTCTTACACTTTACCGAACGGAGCTAATCCTGCTGATAGCTTTAATACCTATGCTATCGAATGGCAGGAGGGTGAAATTCGTTGGTATGTTAATGGCTATCTTTATCAAACCCAGCAGGCTTCCCGGGTGCGCACCAATAGTCGCGGGGAGTTAATCGGTCTAAACCATCGCGGTTGGTTCGCCGAATATTTTAATATCGCCACCGGTAAGCTTGAAACCCAGTATAACGCAGCTCCCTTTGATCAGCGTTTTTATCTGATTCTGAATTTAGCTGTTGGCGGAAACTGGCCAGAGAACGTAAATAATCTGGGCATTGACGCTGCGGCATTTGAAAACGGCCAGACTTTCGAAGTGGATTGGGTTCGTGTCTATGAATGTCAGGCTAATCCCCGCAATGGTAAAGGTTGTGAAACTATTCGGGCTGGCTACCTGGATAGTGATACCCTGGTAACAGGGCAAGCGCCTATTCCTGTACCGCCTTCCACAGGAGTGGCACAGAATCTGACCATTTTTGATGGTACACCCAATCCAAACTGGCCAGCCTGGGATTGCTGTGGTGGTTCTACTCCAGCCATAGTGCAGGATGCCAGCCGTGGCAATGTTTACGAGTTTGTCGTGGGTGCGTCACCTACCGTTAATGGTTTTATTAGCCGCTCTGCCTTTGTTACCCCGCCCGGGGTGGCCAGTCCTTTTGATGCATCTCCGTTAAAAGATAAAGGTAGCATCAGTTTTGATATGTTGGTGGTTAGCCCCCCGGCAAATCCGGGTTCCAGTTGGCTATTTAAAGTAGAAAGTAACGAGAACTCTAGCGCTGTTGAATTGCCGCTTACTGCCAGCAGCGAAGGTGTTGCCCCGGTAACAGGGCAATGGCAAAGCTACACTTTCCCTCTAAGTATGCTGGATGCAGCGGGTTTAGATTTGTCGGCAATCGATGTAGTGATGATTTTCCCGGCCTGGGGTTCGGGTGAAGGTGCGGTATACCGGGTGACTAATGTGAAAATTTCTCAGCCTGCGGAGTTCCCGGAACTGGTGATCTTTAACAATGGCGCTAACGCTGACTGGCCAATGTGGGATTGTTGTGGTGGCAGTACCCCGATTGAAGTACTGGATGAGGAAACCGATCGTTTGGCCGCACAATTCACTGTAGGTGCTTCACCAACAGTGCTGGGCTTCTATAACAGAAGTCCGCTAGGTGGCGGTAATCCGTTTGATGCGTCGGCACTATTAGCCGATGGTGTGGTGCAATTTAACGTCAAGGTTGTAAACGCTCCGGCGAATCCTGCCTCAACCTGGTTGTTTAAAATTGAAGCCGCAGGCGGTGATTCAGCAGTTGAGTTACCTCTAAGTGCCGGTAATGGCGGCCAGGCCCCCGTTACAGGTCAGTGGGCAACTTATACCTTTAGTTTGCAATCGCTGTTCGATGCGGGTCTGGACATTAGCGCTATTGACGTACTGATGATCTTCCCTGCCTGGGGTACTGGCGAAGGTGCGGTATTCCGCGTGAATGAAGTGAAAATCTTTAACCCTAATGCCGGCAATAACCAGTTGGTGCTGTTCCGTGACGCTGTGAAAGCAGGTTGGGAATTATGGGACTGCTGTGCCGGTTCAACACCTAAGGTAGTTGATGTAGGAGCGCCATACGGCAAGGTCGCGCAGTTTGAAATTCTGGGTTGGCCAGAGACCGTACTGGGTTTCCTGGCTGACGAAGGTGAAGCCTTTGATGCAAGTGCCTTATTGGCCAATGGTAGCGTCAGCTTTGATATGCGCGTCGTATCTGCGCCAACCAATCCAAACAGCAGCTGGTTCTTCAAAATTGAATCCAGTGGTGCAGCGACGGCAGTCGAGTTGGCGCTAAGTGCGGGTAACAATGGCGTGGCGCCGGTTACTGGTGAGTGGCAACGCTACAGCTTCTCGCTACAAAGTTTATTTGATGCCGGTTTAGATATCAGTGATATCAGCGTGCTGATGGTATTCCCGGCTTGGGGTACCGGCCAGGGTGCCGTATATCAGATTGATAATGTTGAAATTTCAAATAACTAATACGGTGCGACGAGAGTAGAACATGATGAAAACAACAACTTTTAGCAAAAGCCGGGTCGCTACCGCAGTGTCAATGGTGCTGTTATCCGGAATAAGTTTACCGCTAATGGCACAAGACAGCATGACGTCTGATGACAATGCTGAACCGAAGATCGAGATTATTCAGGTTAAAGGTATTCGCGGTAGTTTAGCCCGCTCGATGGATGTTAAACGTGAAAGTTATGGCGTAATGGACGCTATCTCGGCCGAAGAGATGGGTAAATTTCCGGATACTAACCTGGCAGAGTCGTTACAACGGATCACTGGGGTCTCGGTTAGTCGGGTCAATGGCGAAGGTAGTCAGATCACGGTGCGTGGCTTTGGGCCATCGTTTAACCTGATTACGTTAAATGGCCGGCAGATGCCTGGTACAGGTTATACCCGTTCGTATAACCTGGAAAATTTGTCGTCTGAGGGGGTGAGTGCGCTAGAAGTCTATAAAACTGCACGAGCCGATAAACCTAGCGGCGGTTTAGGTGCTACGGTGAATATTGTGACCTCCAAGCCATTAAACAGCCCAGGTCAGAAATTTGCGGTAATGGGTCGTGGCTTGCATGATAGTTCAAATGAAGCCGGGAAAGATGTCACACCGGAGTTTGCGGCAGTGTATAGCAACACTTTCGCTGACGATCGCTTTGGAGCGGCTTTCTCGTTCTCTCACTCGCGGCGAGATTTCCAAATCCAGCAGGCGAATATTCAGGGCTGGCAGGCGAATGTGCCACTGCCTAATCTGGATTCACAGTATGTAGTTGACCGCCGCCCAGTCGGAGCAGACGGTTTACCAATCGGTAACCATTTCTTCCCAAAAGATATGAACTACAGTATTGCTGACTTTCAGCGCGAACGCACCAATGGTCAGCTAACCTTTCAGTATGCGGCAACAGACGATCTGACGTTTACGCTGGATTATACCGGCAGCCGCACCTTGACTGGTACCAACAGCATTGGTTGGGGGATCTGGAACGAATTCGGGGGCAATATCAATGCTTACGAATTAGATAAAAACGGCACAGCGGTGTTTGCCGATATCAGCGGTAACGATGGCTCTTTTACCGCCAACCGGGATACTACAGAAGTCAAAGCGGCCTCTATTGGTTTTAATATGGCGTGGCAGCTGACGGATGACTTCAAGCTAAGTTTCGATTTCCACGATTCAAACAACAAAACCGATAATGGTGTGGATAAAGGTCTGGGCAGTGCCGGCCAGGTTATTCTGGGTTCAGATCGTCTGCGGACAAAAATCTACGATTATCGTAACGGGGAAATTCCTCAGGCCTATGTGCTGTGGCGTAACGGTACCCGTGAATTGTTACCATCAGAGATTGACTCTAACTTTAGCCAGTTTATTCACTCACCAGGTGAAACAGAAATTAAGCAATATCAGCTGGATGGAACCTGGTTTAACTCGCGTTTTAAAATCCCACTGGTGTCGGTAAAAGGTGGTATAGCCCGTACCGATCAAACAATGGGTGGCACTAACGCCTGGAGTGGGCTACGTGGTGGTCCGGGCTTTAATCCAAGTTTTACCTTTATTTTTCCGGACGGTATGTTTACCCGGCGTGATACCGGCAACTTCCTTGATCAATTTAAAGGCGGTGGCAGAGATCTGGTGAGCAATTACTATTACACCTATAGCTTTGACGAAGCCGTAGCTCGACAGATGGCGTACCTGACGGAAGCCTTGCTGGGCACTGACGCCTATGTACCGGATGCTTATTTTAACGGCTTAACCGGTGCCAGCAGTGTGGGTGAAGTAACGGATAGCCTCTATCTGCAATCTGCCTGGGAATTTGAAGTCGCAAACTTACCGGTGCAGTTAAATGCGGGTGTACGTTATGAGCGCACAGATGTCACCAGTACAGTGCGGCAGCGGGTAGAACGTCAGGTTAATTGGGAAAGTGAATCTGAATGGATTATGCAGTACGAGGAAGGTGGTGAGGATAATTATGCTCAGTTTACAGGTAAGCATAACGTCTTGTTACCGAGTATTGATTTAAGAGTTGACCTGACTGATGAGCTGGTGAGTCGTTTCTCTATCGGTAAAACCATTAGCCGTGCCCCACTTGGCGATCTGGCTGGCGGCCGCAGCTTAACCGGCAGTCCGAAACCTGGCTCCAGAAGCGGTAGCCAGGGCAATACCAATTTGTTGCCATATGAGTCAACTAACCTGGATCTAAGCTTAGAGTATTACTACGCCCCGGGCAGTTATGCTGCGGTTGGCTATTTCTACAAGAGCGTAGATAACTTTATCAGTCGTGGCCTGACGACTACGACAATCCCAGGTTTGCACGATATCCTGGATGGTCCCAGATATCGTGAAGCAGTAGCGCAAATTATCGCAAGGGGAGAGCAAGCAGATACTACGGCTATTTATCAACAAATGTTAGCTAATGGCCACGGTGATGCAAATAATAAAATCTCACCAACCAGTCAAGACCCGCTGATCGTTTGGAGTATCACTGAACCGAAGAACACCGATCGCAAAAAAGTTCAGGGTGTTGAAGTAGCCTGGCAGCATCTGTTAGGTGAAACCGGTTTTGGTTTTGGGGTGAATGCGACCTTCGTAAATGGCGATGTCGAGTTTGATCGCGATAGTCTGGTGCAGCAAGCCCCGCTAGAAGGGATTAGTGACTCGGCCAACTTGCAACTGTTCTATGAGCAGTATGGTTGGTCAGTGAAACTGACTTATGCCTGGCGTGACAGTTATCTAATTGGGGTTGGCCAGGGCCAGGGTTCTTCAGACAATCCACCACAATTTGCTAAAGCCTACGGACAGTGGGATATGAGTGTGAACTATGATGTGACCGATAACTTTACGGTATTCTTTGAAGGGATCAACCTGACCAATGAGACCGAGCAAGGTTACGGCCGTTATGAAGAACAGTTCCTGTTCGCCCGGCAATATGGCCCGCGTTATACCTTAGGTGCCCGTTACCGCTTCTAACTGTTGTGCTACTCCCTGGTTGTCTTTAATGCCCGCTTTGCGGGCATTTTTTTGCTTTACTTGATTGGTATGTGTTCAGAAGAGATAGGAAAAGCCAAGCTGCCAGGTAAAGGGTTTGTAATTCAGATTAGCCAGCAGTTCACCATTGCGCTCATCTTTCAAATTGCCGGACTTGGCTCCGGCATGGCGTAATTCTGTATGATTACCCGAAACAAAGACTCAATGGTTTGTAGCGATAATAAGTGATATTAGTGTTGTGCTACCCCCAGTCGTAATATGTTGAATAGCAATAAATGCACCCTGGCAATTAGGATTTAAGCTTGTTATTGCATCCGCTAAGGTTGGAGAGCTAACCTCGCTTCCTAAAACTGAAGATAAAGCAGAAGATAAGACTATTTCTGATAGGTATTTATAGGCTGCCAAGCGCGGTCAGATCCTGTATTTAAAGTCAGAGCTACATTATTTACTGGTGGTAACAACAGCGGGTCAAGCGCTTATTCTGGCAAATCTTAAAGATGCTATAGGGAAGTGTCGGGAACTTGATGGGATCCAGCCTCATCGTTCTTTTTGGGTGAGTCGCTCTGCGATTGTACGATTTAAAAAACTTGGGCGTGAAGGGGTGCTTGTGCTGCATGACCATACCGAGATCCCGGTAAGTCGGAGTAAGGTAAAAGCGGTGCAGTTATTTTTGGAACAAGCGCCTCTCTCAAGTTTGAGTCCTTGAGAGAGGCTGCAACGATTACTGACAAGCTAGAGCAGGGTTAACGCCATTTGCTACTAAGCGTGCATCGGCCAAACTTAATATTAAGGCCCCCTCGCTTTGGATGGTCAAGACGTTTAATACCTGATTCAGGTTAAGGCCCTGTTGCTGCAGGCAGCTGAGGCTAAGCTGCAAGGTTTGCCATTCCCCTTCTGGCATTGCCGCCAAGGCAGGGGCAATATTCTGGCTTGCCTGACATTCTGCTGCGCAATTCACGCCTAACAGCACGCTATCAGGTACCGGACCATTACGCATTAATTTCAATGTTAACTGGCTTTCATTACCAATAAAGGCGCGCAGATCTCTTGGGAAGGTACTGCTAAAGCTAAAGCCAGCATTTGCTTTACCGCTAAATTCAAAGCGGCGGGCATCTTCCTGTACCTGATTATCAAAGGTACGGCTACGAATAGCACCAAACTCCTGCACACTACTGGTAACCGCCACACGCTCGCTACCACTTAGTAATTGTAACTGCCATGGCGAACGTGGTGCCCGTTCAAAAATAACTTGCTCAGCGCTGCCAGCTGCATCGCCACTATCTTCTGACAGCGTATTACTCAGGGTGCTGGCATCGCCATAGCGCAGGCCAAAACCGTAGGGCAGCAGCGGCTGATAGTCAGCATCACCAATATTGACAGTACTTTGCTGTGGTGTCGCTGGCCAGGAGAAGGATAACTTGCCGTGGAAATCATATTGCACCTCACCAGAGGCATTGCGCAGGATCACATCGGCTACGCCTTCGCCTTCACTACCCGGCAGCCAGACCGCAACAAAGGCATCAGAGGCATTAAGCTCCGGATTGACCCACATAGGCCGGCCACTGATAAAGAGTGACACCACTGGAATGCCCTGCGCTTTTAACTGTTGCAGCAGCGCCAGATCAGTTTTATTACCGCGCTGATACTCGAGGTTATCCAGATCACCATTGCCTTCGGCATAGGGTTCTTCGCCAAAGACCACGATAGCGACATCGGGTTTTTCCGTAAAGCTGCCATCACTTGATAACTCAACCTGCCCACCGGCTGCCGTAACCTGGCGGGCAATACCGCCATAGATCGAGGTGCCGCCCGGGAAATCTTCATTGGTATTACCGGTACCCTGCCAGCTGATGGTCCAGCCGCCGGATTGCTGGCCGATATTATCGGCACCAGGGCCGGTGACCAGAATACGTTGCTGTGGTTTCAGCGGCAGTAACTGCTCGTTATTTTTGAGCAGTACCAGCGACTGGCGCACGGCATCGCGGGCTACGGCGCGGTGTTCTGGCGCACCGATTAACTCGGTACGACCGGCCAGTGGGCGCTGTGCCGGGCTTGGCTTATCAAATAAGCCAGCACGTTTCTTTACCCGCAGAATACGCCGTACGGCATCATCAATCCGCGCTTCTGGGATCACGCCGGTTTTTACCTGCTCAATCAGATTGTAATACAGCGGCTTCCAGGCGGCAGTCGGCACCATATACACATCCAGGCCGGCATTCGCTGCCTGGGCGCAGTTATCATTAGTACAACCCGGGATCTGGCCATGACCATTCCAGTCGCCGACGACAAAACCATCAAAACCCATCCGATCTTTGAGTACCTCGGTCAGCAGGTAGCGATCGCCATGAATTTTACTGCCATTCCAGCTATTAAAAGACGCCATTACTGTCTGGGCGCCAGCCTCTAAACCGCCGACATAGCCCTGGGCATGGATACGGAACAGCTCTTCTTCGCTAACCTCGGTATTACCCTGATCAACACCGCCGGTAGTACCGCCATCGCCGACAAAGTGCTTTACCGTGCTGATCACCCGCCGCTCACTGAGAAAATCCTGCTCGGCAGCGCCCTGTAACCCCCGCACGATAGCTGCGGCATAATCGCGTACGATATCCGGATTCTCGGAGTAACTTTCATAGGTGCGGCCCCAGCGATCGTCGCGCACTACGGCCACGGTCGGCGCAAACACCCAGTCGATACCGGTCGCCATCACTTCGCGCGCGGTGGCTTCGGCTATCTGTTCAATCAACGCCGGATTATTCGCGGCACCTAAACCGATATTGTGTGGAAAAATGGTCGCGCCAATCACGTTATTGTGGCCGTGCACCGCGTCGGTGCCCCACATGGTTGGAATGGCAATACCATCGCCACTGGTATCCATCGACGCCTGATACATGGCTTCGGCTAAGGCAATCCAGTCGGCCGGGGTGGCGTATTTATTGTCATTCGGGAAAGCGCCGCCACCATTTAAGTAGGAGCCAAAGCCGTATTTGCGCATATCTTCGATAGTGATATCGCGGATTTCCGGCTGGATCATCTGGGCAATTTTTTGCTCCAGCGTCATCTTCGCCAGTAGTTCACTGATCGCCTGCTCCATCGCCGGATCCTGTGCCACTGGCAGCTTCAGCTGTGGCCAGACAGAGGTGGCTGCATTATCAGGTGCCACCGGTGCCGGCGCTTCGCTACAGGCACCCAGCAGCAGGCTGCCACTGGCCGAGAGCATCAACATAGCCATAGCGGTTTTTTTTATCTTCATCCGTTTATTCCTTAGTTACAGCGGGAGTTTGCGGGATACAGCCTTTCAGGCCGTAGAAGGCAATATACAGGTAACATACCAGCGGCAAGACAAAAGCCAGTTGCACCCCGACCTGGTCGGCTAGAATACCTTGCAGCAGCGGCAGTATGGCACCACCCACGATAGCCAGACACAGAATACCTGAGCCCTGACTGGTATATTGTTTCAGACCCTGGATCGCCAGGCTGAAAATGGTCGGAAACATAATCGAATTACACAGGCCAACCAGCAGTAATGACCACATCGCTAGCTTGCCGGAAGACAGAATAGTGATCGCCAGCAGCAACACCGCCATAATGGCGTTAAAGGCCAGTACCCGACCCGGATTCAGTTTTTGCATCACGGCCGCACCAATAAAGCGGCCGACCATAGCACCGCCAAAGTACCAGGAAATATAGTGCGAGGCAGCCGCTGTGGTCATGCCACCAATCTCGGGTTGTGACAGATAAATCGCTAAAAAGCTGCCGATACCGACTTCGGCGCCAACATAAACAAAGATACCAATAGCGCCCAGCACTAAATGCCGCTGCTGCCAGGCCTTACCGCCCAGTGGCAAAGCCTCTGCCGGATCTTTTTTACCCATTGCCGGCAGTTTTAACCAGGCAAAAATGACAGCTAATACGATCAGGCTGGCGGCCAGGATTAAATAAGGCACTTGTACTGTTGATTCGGTAACGGCACCCGGTACCGGTTCAGGGGCATTCATACCACCGAAGATCAGCCAGGCACCGAAGAAGGGCGCGACTGTGGTGCCCAGAGAGTTAAAGGCCTGCGTCATGGTCAAGCGGCTGGAGGCGGTTTCCGGTTTACCCATTACGCTGACATAAGGATTCGCCGCTACCTGCAAAATAGTAATACCTGAGGCCAGTACAAAGAGAGCAAACAGGAACATCGCATAAACATGCATCTGTGCCGCCGGTAAAAACAGCAAACAGCCGGCACCGGCGATTAGCAGGCCGGTAACAATGCCTGATTTGTAGCCAATGCGGCTGACCAGCATACCGGCCGGCACTGACACCACAAAGTAGGCGCTAAAAAAGCAAAACTGGATCAGCATCGCCTGGGTATAGTTCAGATCGAACAGCAGTTTTAAATACGGGATCAGGATGTCGTTTAAGCAGGTAATAAAACCCCACATAAAAAATAATGAGGTGAGAGCCGTTAACGCAAAGCGGTAGCTGGTTGGCGCGCCGTGCTGCGCCGCAGCGTCTGGCGTAATAATAGGTGTGGCAGCCATAAGGGTTCCCTTGTCGTTTCTGTTTTAATTGACGTTCGGCAAAGCGGCGTCTAGTATTAATGTAAGCGCTTTCATTTATAGCACACCTGCCGCTGAGCGCAATATTTTTTGGTGCTATTGTGCAAAAAGCATGTGCAAAAACTAGACAGAAGAAGCCTCTATGCAGAAGATTGTATTAGCCGAAAATTCACCGCTGTTACGCTCAGATTTTATCTTTGGTGTCGCCACCGCCGCCTTTCAGATTGAAGGTGCGGCCGAGAGTCGCGAGCCCTGTATCTGGGATACCTTTTGCGCCGAGCCTGGCCGCATTCGCGACGGCTCTGATGGGCTGGTGGCCTGCGATCATCTGAACCGCTGGCGTGACGATATTGAATTGATTAGCGGTTTAGGGGTGGATGCCTATCGCTTTTCCGTAGCCTGGGGCCGGGTCATTCGCGCCGATGGCAGTGTTAACCAGGCCGGCCTGCAGTTTTATCTGGATTTACTTGCTGAGTTGGAAGCACGGCAGATTAAAGCTTTTGTTACGCTATACCATTGGGATTTGCCGCAATATCTGCAAGATAAGGGCGGTTGGTTAAATCGGGAAACGGCCTATCGTTTTGCCGAATATGCCGAGGTGGTCAGTCAGGCCTTTGGCGATAAAGTTTACTCTTATGCCACCTTAAATGAGCCGTTCTGCAGCGCTTATCTGGGTTATGAGGCAGGTATTCATGCGCCGGGTGAACAAAACCGCCAGCATGGCCGGCAGGCGGCTCATCATCTATTGCTGGCGCACGGTCTGGCTCTACAGGTGTTGCGCCGTAACTGTCCAAAGGCATTAAATGGCATAGTGCTGAATTTCAGCCCTTGCTTTGCTGCGACCGAAGCCAAAGCCGATCAACAGGCCGCCTGGTTGGCCGATCAGTATCATAATCAGTGGTATCTGCAACCTTTGCTGGAAGGCAGCTATCCGGATCTGAGCGCCTACCTGGCGCCAGCTGAATTGCCGCAGATCGCTGAGGGCGATCTACAAATTATTGCCCAGCCGCTGGATTTTCTCGGCATTAATTACTATACCCGTACCGTGTTTACTGCCGGCAAAGATGACTGGTTTCATGATGTTAAACCGACACAACCGCCACTGACCGACATGGGCTGGGAAATCTATCCGCAGGGTTTAACGGAAATTCTGTTACAGCTACATCAGCGTTATCCGCTGCCGCCGGTCTACATTACCGAGAATGGCGCGGCCATGGTCGATCAACTGGTAGATGGCGAAGTACAGGATGCTGACCGACTGGCGTATTATCAAAGCCACTTAGTGGCGACCGAGCAGGCCATTGCTGCCGGCGTGAATGTGCGCGGTTATTTCGCCTGGAGTTTGCTGGATAATTTTGAATGGGCCGAGGGCTATGCCAAGCGTTTTGGTATAGTCTATGTCGATTACGCCAGTCAGCAGCGCATTGTGAAAGCCAGCGGCCGGGCATTGCAGCAACTTTGGCAAAGCAGAAAATAATAATAAGCAGCGCACTGCAACAGGGTAGAATTATGCTGAGCAAAAAAGAAAAAATCGCTTATGGCCTTGGCGATACTGCCAGCAACATCATCTTTCAGACGGTGATGTTGTTTTTAACTTTTTTTTATACCGATATTTTTGGCATTTCGCCGGCTGTGGTCGGCACCATGTTTTTAGTGGTGCGGATTATCGATGCCATCACCGATCCGCTGATGGGGGCGCTGGCAGATAAAACCCAAAGCCGCTTTGGCCAATACCGGCCTTATCTGTTGTATTTGGCGCTACCCTTTGCTTTTATTAGCGTATTGGCCTTTACTACGCCGGATTTATCGCCCAGCGGCAAAATCTGGTATGCCTTTATCACCTATACCCTGCTGATGCTGGCCTATACCGCTATCAATATTCCTTATTCGGCATTGGGCGGCGTGCTGACTGCCGATCCGGATGAGCGGGTGTCGGTGCAATCCTACCGCTTTGTGTTTGGTATGCTGGGTGGCTTGCTGGTTACTGCCTGCACCCTGCCCCTGGTGAGTTTTTTTGGGCAGGGCGATCAGGCCAAAGGGTATCAGCTGACGATAGCGGCAATGAGCGTGCTGGGTGTGCTGCTGTTTTTACTCTGTTTTAAGGGTACGCGCGAACGGGTTAAGCCACCTGCCGATCAGCAACTGACGTTAAAAGCCGGGCTGAAGGCATTGTGGCAAAATCCGGCCTGGCGGGTGCTGAGTCTGGCGGCTTTGCTGCTACTCATCGGCATGGTGTTGAAAAACACCCTGGTTATTTATTATGTGAAGTATTTTTTGCAGCGCGAGGATCTGGTGACCACCTTTATGACACTGGGTATGCTGGGCAATATCGCCGGTTGCGCCTGTGCCCAGTTTGTTGCCGCGCGGGTAGATAAGGTGAAAGCCTATATCGCCTTGCAACTGCTGGCCGCCGTACTCTGTGCTGTCGGCTTCTGGGTTGGTAGCAGTCAGTGGCAGCTGGCAATTGCCCTGCATATCGCCTGGTGTTTCTTTTTACAAATGGCGACACCAATGTTGTGGGCAAAAATGGCTGATGTGGTAGATTATGGTCAGTGGTTAACCGGTGTGCGCACCACCGGCCTGGTGTACTCTTCGGTGGTATTTTTTATTAAGCTGGGCCTGGCAGTGGGTGGTGCTTTAGCTGGCTGGTTATTGGCGTTTTATCAGTATCAGCCGGCGGCAGAGCAATCGGCGGTGACGCAACAGGGTATTTTATTGAGCTTTACGTTGCTGCCGGCGCTGGCTTCAGTATTGGTCGCCTGGGTAATGCGCTCTTATCCGTTGCACCGGCAGCGGGTGGCGCAGGTATCGGCCGATTTGGCGGCGCGCGAAGCCGCAATGAAAATCTGATTGAGGAAAGGATAAGTTCGCACTATGGCGACGATTTACGAAGTGTCCAAGCTGGCTGGTGTGTCACTGACCACCGTATCACGGGTGATGAACAACAATACGCCGGTTAAGGAGTCGACCCGGCGTAAGGTGCTCGATGCCATGGCACAGCTGGATTACCGGCCAAATAGTATTGCGCAGTCGCTGGCCTCGAATCGCTCGAACAGTATCGGGGTGCTGGTATCGGAACTGCACGGTCCTTTCTATGGTGCCATGCTAACCGGTATTGAAGCCGAATTTCGCGCGGCTGGCAAACATGTGATCATTACCGCAGGTCACAGTGATCTGGCCACCGAGCAAGACGGCATCGACTTTCTGCAAAGCCGTAATTGTGATGCGCTGATCCTGCATGTCGAGGCGGTATCCGATGACTATTTACTGCAGCTGGCCGCCGGTGATACGCCCTTTGTGTTACTTAACCGCCATATTCCGGCCATTGCCGACCGTTGTATCAGTTTAAACAACGAGCTGGGTGGCTATTTGGCTACCCGGCATTTGTTGCAGCAAGGGCACCGGCAGATTGCCTATATTGCCGGCCCGATGTGGAAAACCGACGCCCGCGATCGTTATCATGGCCATCAGCGCGCGCTGGCGGAATATCAGCTTACTGCTGATCCGGCACTATTTTTTGAGGGTGATTTCCGCGAAACCGGTGGTAGCAAGGGCTTAGAGAGCCTGCTGAAAACGGGTAAAGCCTTTAGTGCGCTGGTGTGTGCTAACGATGAGATGGCATCGGGCGCCATTACTGCCGCGCGTGAGCTTGGGCTTAACATTCCGCAGCAGCTGTCGGTAATGGGCTATGACAATGTCAATTTTGCCTATTACACCTACCCGAAGCTGTCGACTATCGATTATCCGATCAGTGCCATGGGGCAGATGGCTGCCCGCTGGGTGCTGCGCGAGGTATATCAGCAAGAAAGCAACGAGGTGCAGCAGTTATTTGAACCGGCGCTAATTAGCCGGGATTCGGTGCTGGCTGCCACTTAGTCCCTTGACTAGGTGCAGTTACTACGTAACCAGCGCCCTTGCTGACTCATTTTCATCTGTTCTTGTTGACCATCAAAGTCGCTGCTAAAGCTGGCCGTGCCCTGATAGGTTTTGCGATCGATAATCAGCATTTCACCACTGCCACTGCTTGGCGGCTCCGAGCTACACTGGAAGGTATAGCTAAAGCGGTTTTTATATTGCTGAGTCAGTTGTTGATTGCAGCCTTCCTGCTCCGGCAGCTTGCCCTGCTTCAGATCTTCTGCGGTCATACAAACTTCGATACTGCCATTCATGCCATCAAAGCTCATACCTTGTGCCTTTAGCATGTCCAGCATCATTTGCCGCTGCGCCTCTGGCATGGCGGCCAGTTGCTGCTGAAATTCCTGCATCATCTGCTCCAGCCTGCCGCTTTGGCTACTGACTTTAAAGCTGTGTTGCCACAGCCCCGGTTCCAGATCGAGTTCGATATTGGCACTGGCCATCATACTGACCAGTAACAGCGGGGTGAAAAGAAGGCGAATACGCATCAGGTTGCTCCCTGCAGTAGAGTGATTTATGGCAAGACTAGACCAATTTTCATTGTTCTGCCAGTCAGCTGTTGCTTAGCTGCAGGTTACAGCTGGGCCCAGTCAAACTCGCTAAAGCAGCGTATCTTATAATCGGCAATGGCAAATTTGCTGTGTTGCCATTCATGCTCTGCTGGAATGGCGACCACTGTCATCCCGGCGGCTTTGGCAGCCGTTACGCCGGCAAAGGAATCCTCAAAGACCAGACACTGCTCTGGAGCGACGCCAAGCTGGCTGGCCGCCAGCAGATAAATATCCGGTGCTGGCTTACCGCGACTGACCAGCTCTAAATGGCAGTGCGCCTGAAAATACTGCCGGATTTGTAGCCGCTGTAAGGTGGTATCCAGCAGCAGCTTAGGCGAGTTGGTGGCGACGGCCATCTTGAGCTGACGCCGTGCATTTTCGGCCAGCAGCGCCAGTAAGCCGGTTTTCGGTTCGCCGCTGCTGGCGACGCCAGAGGCAACAAAATCGATAATCTGTTGATGTACCTGCTCCGGGCTAAGTAAGGGCCAGGGTTGATGCTGATACCAGTGCGCGATGACCGCAGCCGTGGTAAGGCCGGTACTTTGTAGTAGTGGTGGCCGGCTAAAATCAACGCCCAGCCCGCCGAGAATTTGCTGTTCGGCCTGATGCCAAAGTGGCTCAGAGTCGATCAGCACACCGTCCATGTCAAAAATTACTGCCTGAAATGCCATAGTCATCCGACGTTATACCAATGGTTAGGGCCTGAGCAGTGGGATCTGATAGATATCGCCTGCTACCCGGCCGCGTTTAACATAATAAATACTGTCTTTATTGACACTGAACTGATGAACAAAATCGGCAACCAGCGGCATCACTATTTGGGTCTCGCCAGTAGTTAAAGAATATTGCCAAATCCCGGATTGCGGACGGTAAAAATACAACCTATCGTCCAGCAGTTGCCAGTTTAACCAGTTAATCAGATCAAAATCAGCCAGTAGCAGTTCTTCATCGCCGTCAGGCAGGGTTTTGCGCCACAAGCCCTGTTGGTGATAGCGGCTAAAGTACAGTTGGCCGTCCCGGATCATGCCACTATAGCCGCCGCCTGAGGTTAATTGCGTCAGGGTCTGATCTGCAGGCTGATACTGCCAGAGCTGCCAATCACCACTGCGATCGCTACTAAACACCAGCCCTGCCGAATCATCTGTATAGTTAACCACATTAGCGCCACTGGTATTGTCGAGCAGTTGGTTTGGCCGTCTGTTACTAAGGTCAACTTCATAGGCGGCGCCATCCTGGCTAAATACCAGCTTAGTTTGATCTGGAGCCAGACTGAGTCGGGTGAAGTGCGGTCCAGCCGGCAGCTCAGCGATGGCGGCCAGCTCGCCTGCTGCCGTTTGTTGCCAGATTTGATACTGGCCGGAGCGGTTACTGAGAAAATACAGCGTCTGGCCGTCACGGCTAATCCGCGGCATGGTATTCAGATACTGTGCTGCGATGATAGCGTCTTGCTGGCCATTGGCCAGCTGATAGCGCCAGATCCCGGATTCGGCCTGTTGCTCTGCCACGTAGAGCTGATTTGCCACAGCGACAAAGGACTGAATACGCTGCTTAGCCTGATACAGCGGCTGCCATTGTGCGGATGGCAGGTGATACTGATAAAGGGTGGTGTCAGAGCTGAGCAACAGTAATTCCGGGGTTAACCATTGTAGATGACTGATCGCAAAAGGCAGTTTTTGCCGATGCGTGCTATGCCAGTTGGGTGCTTGCATTACCAGCAACTCGGTAGCCTGATGTCCGATATAGCGGGCGCTGGCCAGGGCTTCTGGCGCAGAGCCGACTGCGCTTGCCGGTGCCGCCGCCAGGCTGATTTCGCCAGCCAGATTATCACTGGCCGGTGCAGTCAGTTGTTGCCGCTGACCGGTTGCTAACAGATAGCGAAACAGCGCATAGGGCTTGGTTTTATCCTCGCGTTGCCGGAAATAAAAGCCCTCACTGCTGGCCAGCCAACTGGCCTGAAACACGCTGTCCGGCGGGCAGCCAAACAATACACGCTCAGTGCGCTGTTGCAGATCCATTAAGCTAACTTCACAGCGCTGCTGCTGATGGCGCGCAAAGACGATCCAGCGTCCGCTGGGATCCAGTGCGGCCCCCTGATGCTGCAGACTATCCATGGTTAACTGCGTTGCCTGCCCCTGTTGTAACAGCCAGATTTGACTGTGATTATGCGGATCAAGATGATGAAACAGTAACTGCTTGGCATTAGCGCTGATTGAAAACTCTGACCCCTCCAAATGCGTGAGCCGGGTTAACGGCGCACCACTGCCTAGCCACTGTGGGGCCGAGTCGGCCCGGAACCAACTGATGGCTAACCAACCAAGTAATGAAACCAATACCAGGCTCACGCCAATCATCACGGCGCCTGTTCTGGATTTGTGCTGATACTCAGGGCTGTGATCCGCCGGGCTAACTGGTGCGGCCAGGCGATAGCCCAGTTTCGGTAGAGTTTCAATATAAGGTGTGGACGGATCGAGATTGGCAAAGGCCTTTCTTAGCAATGAAATAGCCCGGTTTATCGCGCCCTCACTGACTACGCGTCCCTGCCACACCTCTGTGATTAATTGGTCACGGCTGACCTGGCCTTGTTCGGCGTTTACCAGTAATTCCAGCAAGGCAAAGAGTTTCGGCTCCAGATAGATCCGCTGCTGCGCAGTACAGAGTTCCCGACGTGAGCGGTCAAAGATCACTTGTCCAATATTCAAAAATTTTACGTCGGTCATTATTTTGCCCGGATATTCTGCATTAAGCGGCGCCCGTAAGCTTTTTATCATCTAAAAATCAGCTACACCGCTGTCGGCTAAGGCCGATGCTCACTAAGTTGGTAACTGACTTATGTTCAGGAGGTTACTATGCAACAGTTTCGGCCGATTTTCATTTTATTTGCGATAATGTTAACTGCTTGTGGTGGTGGCAGTAAATCGACCACGGGGACTGTCGTTACCCCCGGCGGCGGCAACACCAATAATGTGATCTTGGGTTCACGCAGCTATATTCTGGCTTTGCCGGCCGGATTTGAGGCCGATAAAGCATACAAGTTGTTATTGGCTTTTCATGGTTCAAGTGGCTCGTCTGCGGGCATGCAGCAAATTGCTGGCTTCGAAAAATTATCCGGTGACTATATTCTGGCGTATCCGCAATCAGAGCAAATCGAGTGGAATGAGGGCTGCGGTTGTAATATTGCACACCGGCTGGGTGCCGATGACCTTGGCTTTGTTGACCAGGTGATCGCCGATATTGCTAAAAAATACCGGCTGCAACCGGGCGAAGTCTATGCTGCCGGCTTCTCGCAAGGCGGCTTATTTACCCAAAACCTGGCCTGTAACCGCAGTACGGTGTTTAAAGCGGTCGCCGTCGTTGCTGCGCCGATGTCGAAACAACTTGCTGAGGATTGCTACCCTACCCAGCCTGTTTCCGTGATGATGGTGATTGCTAAAGATGATGGTGTATTGCCTTACTATGGCATGTTCCATCCGAATTTCGCATTGATCAGTGCCGAAGCCGCAATACGCTTATTTTCACTACGCAATCGCAGCTTACCTGAGCCGATCAAACGGAGCCTGTCGAACCAGGTTGAGCTGACTGCCTATACCAATGGCGTCGAAAAAGCGGAGTTGTATGCAATAAATAAAGGTGGGCACCAATGGCAGTTTAGTGGCTTTAATACCTCAGGCGAAGTGTTGCGCTTTTTCGCCGAGCTGAATAAGCCGACCTTGCCGCAGGGCTCGCAGCGGGTTGAGGTAGCTGGGCAGGGTTATCATGTGCGCAGCTTGGGGCAAACCACAACGGGACCCGCTGTGATCTTGCTGGCCGGACCGAATCAGAATTACCACAGCGACAGTGCCTGGTATAGCCTGCTGCAGCCTATGCTGGCACAGCAGTATCGGGTGCATGCCATTGACCGTTTGGGCAATGCCTGGAGTGACGCAGATCCTGAGCTGTCCTATCAACGCTTTGCGAAAGATTTACCGGCGATTATCAGCGCCCTGGGTGAGCAAGACATAGTGCTGGTTGCCTTTGCCAGCAGCAGCATCAGTGCCAGACTATTGTTACAGCAGGATAATCCGGGCTTTACTACCCAAGGTTTATTACTGATAGATCCGGATATTCCGTTGAGCCAATCGGTTGCGAGCTACAGCGGCTATCCGGTTGACTGGTATCAGGCAAATTTAGCTGCCTTGCTGCCGCATCTGGCCGAAGGACGCTGGACGCAGCGTACCGCCGACAAACTAGCAACAGAGCGGCAGCAGGTCGCGCAATTAGTACCGGCAGCGTATCAGCATTTGATGGATTGGCAGTACTTCGATTTAGTGCAGCAACAGCGGCTGCTGGTAGGGCACCAGCAAAGCCGGGCTCGCGAAATAGCGAACTATGCCAACGATTTACAGCTTTACAGCGAACTGGAGCTACTGACCTCTGTGCCGGTAACTATTATTGATACCGAATTCGAATTGGCGGAGATAGTAAAAAATCCGGACCAGGCAGCCAGCTATCAGCAGATGCGTGCTGAGGCAGCACAATGGGGGCAGCGCCAAGCTGAGGTTTCCGGTGGCCACTATATTGCGGTAGCCCAACAGGAGCATTTACTGATGCTGCAACAGCCAGAGCAGATTTTGCAGGCGTTGCAGCGGATGATCGAACCAAAACTATAACCAACCTTTTTGCCGCGCAATGCGCGCGGCATCAACGCGGTTAGCCGCGTTAAGTTTGCTGATGGCTTCCGACAAATAGTTGCGGGCGGTGCCTTCGGCAATATAGAGCGCACTGGCAATTTCGCCGGTGCTTTTACCTTCAGCTGCTAACCGTAGTGCCTGGCGCTCTTTTTCGGTTAACGGGTCCTGCTCACCCAGTGAATTGAGTAACAGCTCACTGTCGACCACTTTTTTGCCTGTCATCACCTGTTGCATCGCCTGCACCAGCTGTTCGACCGGCGCATCTTTTAATAAAAAGCCGCCGACGCCGGCATCCATCGCCCTTTTGACATAACCTGCGCGGCCGAAGGTGGTAATAATCACTACCTTGGTAGCCATCTTTTGCTGTTGTACGTACTGCGCCAGTTCAATACCGCTGGCGCCCGGCATTTCAATATCGGTGAGCAGCATATCAAAGCTGTGTTGCTTTAACTGTTGTAAGGCTGCGTTACCATCCACCGCTTCCGTCACCTGCATATTGGCTTCTAAGCGCAGTAAAGAAGCTAAGGCAGTGCGTACCATTGCCTGATCTTCAGCCAGTAAAATATTCATAGCGGCTCCTGTAGCGGTAAATCAATGATAGCCCTAAAGCCAGAGCCGTGTTCTAACGTTAACTGTGCGCCAATCGCAGCGAGGCGCTGCCGCAGGCCGGTTAAACCGTTGCCTTCTTTGAATGCTGCGGCTTTGCCGTTGTCGGTAAGTTGCAGCTGTAAGCGATGGTTGTTTTGCATAAAACCTAATTGACAGCTATCGCCCTGGCTGTGACGCATAATATTAGTAACGAGCTCGGTCAGCGCCAGAATCACTGTGGTTTCACGGCGGCTATCCAGTTGTGGGATCTCACCGCTCAGTTCGACCTGAAAGCCGGCATCACGTAAGCGCGACAGTAGTTTCGCCACTTCGGCAGTTAACCCCTTATGTTTAAAACCAGAGACACTTTGCCGCACCTGACTTAATGCATCGCGGGCGATAGCGCTAAGTTCGCTCAGTTGCTGCTGTGCTGCTTCTGCTTGCTGGCGTGCCAGCAGTTTTTCCGCCAAATCAGCTTTTAAGATAATGCTCGACAGGGTGTGCCCTAAGATATCGTGCAGATCACGGCCAATCCGTTCGCGCTCGACCATGGCTCCCAGTTGCTTGATTTCGTCATGACTTTGTTGTTCCTGACGTAGGCGTAATTGCCGCTGTTGCTCAACTCTGCCCAGCAAGCTAACGCCTATTACAACAGGCAAACCAAGCAGTAAAAAGTATGGCCAGAGAATGAGACCCGTCACATCCAGCGTGATCAGGATGGCGCAAAGTGCAGCCATCAGTAACAGATAAAGCCGCAATGTACAGGCAAAGCCAATAAAAAATCCGGCAAAGCTAAACATGCTGATGGCTCCTGGGTTTATAGGAGCAATCAGGGTTGCAATCACCACCATGCCCAGCACGGGCCACAACATCTGTGAGCTATTTTGTCGGTACGCTACAAAATAGCAGTACAAAAAGCCGATAAGTGTCACAACCATGGCTGCGTAATGCCATAGCTGGTAAGGGACAAAGAGCAAAGGAGCCAGGAAAAGCGTCAGATTTAACAGGTAAACCCAGCTCATTTTTTGTTCTAACCGCAGGTTCATCTTGCCACTTCCAGTTGTCCGTTGCTTTGCTGACGGTTTAACCGCTGCCAGCGCCTTTCCAGAGTAAGAATACTGATTAAATATATCGCAACAATCACCAGCGGTATCATTACGAGACTATGCTCCGGAAAGAAAACCCAGCAGAGTGTGCACAATAGAGTGCGGGCGACAGCATGGAAGAGGCCAATCCAGTGCTGAATAATCCAGCCCAGAGGTAGCCACATTAATCCGGTTAAGACCCCCACCGTGAATGGTAGCGAGCGGTAATCGGCCAGGAAAAATGGAATTGCCAGTGCGTAGACTAAAAACGCCATACCGACACCATGCAAAAATAAGGCGTCAAACGGGTTTTTCTGCTTTTTATTAAAGTTGAGACTTTCGCCGGTAAAACGGGCAAGCAGCATACCCAGATAAACAATGCCACCGGTGCCGAGAAAGATGGCAAGCGTCGCCTGATAAGGCGGTAATAACCAGCCAGTCAGTGCCAAAGTTAACCAGACCAAAAGCCCGCTTAACGGCATGGCCAGAAAACGTCTGTTACTAAAGTCTGTTCGTTGCTGTTCTAAGGTGTATTGCTGCATTTTATTACCCTCCATCTTGCTGGTAGGTAAAGTATCTGCTGTGAATGGATTGCCGGGCAGTGTCAGCTGTCAGGACTTTGTCATGACAAATGTCATCTGTATCGTTCGACAAGATCACCGCCAGCAGAGAGCGGTGATCTATAGCCTGGATGAGCTGCTGTGTTGAGACTAGCAGTGGCAGGCACTAACCAGAACTTAAGCTTAGCGCTTCCCTTAGGCACTAACTCAGTTGGTATTTCTCCAGCCGGTACAAAAATGCTTTATAGGGTAGCTGCAGTAGTTTGGCTGCCTGGGCGCGGTTGCCGTTGCTACGCGATAGCGCCTGCAGCAGGCAGTCGCGCTCATGTTGTTGCCAGTTCAGGCCCTCCGCCGGTAATACAAAGCCGCTGCTGACGGTAGCTGCGGTGTTAAGATCGGCTAATAGTTCGCGCTCATCCGCCAGTAACACAAAACGCTCAATGCGGTTTGCCAGTTCACGCACATTACCGGGCCAGGGGTAGTCCATTAGTTGGCGCAGCGCGGCTTTACTCAGCTCTGCTGCCGGCAGCTGATAGCGTTGCTGGCTTTTTTGTAAAAAGTGCTGGATCAGTCGCGGGATATCTTCCCGTCGTTCGCGCAATGCTGGCATGTGCAGTGGCACTACATTTAAGCGGTAAAACAAATCCTCCCGAAAGCGGCCTTCCTGCACCGCCTGTGCCAGATCCTGATGGCTGGCCGCAATCAGTCGCACATCCAGGCTAATTTCCTGATGACTACCCAGCCGTGTGACCTTACCTTCCTGTAACAGTCGCAACAGTTTGGCCTGCAGCGCGGCCGGTAGCTCGGCCACTTCATCCAGAAACAGGGTACCGCCATTAGCGGCTTCAAATTTCCCGGCTTTACTCTGATGAGCGCCGGTATAGGCGCCTTTTTCGGTACCGAACAGCTCAGCCTCGGCCAGTTGCTCCGGAATTGCACCGCAGTTAATGGCGATAAAGGGACCCTTGCGCCCGGATAACTGATGCAATGCTCGGGCAGCCAGCTCTTTGCCGGTGCCACTTTCGCCGCTGATCAGCACAGTGGCGTGGCTGGCGCTGATACGATTAATGCGCTGAAACAACTGCTGCATACAGGGCGCATGGCCAATCAGCTCGACCAGTTGCTGTTGCTCGCTTAACTGTTCGGTGAGTTGTTGATTTTGCTGCCGTAACCGCCAGGCACTGAGGCCCTTGCTGATTGCCAGCAACAGCTCCTGCCGTTTAAACGGCTTGGTCAGGTAGTCGTCGGCGCCGGCTTGAATGGCTTCTACCGCATGGCTGACCGAGCCATAGGCCGTCGCAACCACAAAGCCCAGCTGCGGATAATGCTGGCGCAGGTACTGCAGTACCTGCAGGCCACTGCCCTGACCCAGTTTCCAGTCACATAGCACCAAATCCAGCGGCTGTTGCTTGAGGGCCAGAATCGCAGTTTCGACACTGTCAGCGCTCTGTACCTGATAGTCCTCAGCACGTAGTAACTCACACAGCAATTGACGCTGCTGCGCATCATCTTCTACTACCAGTAGCCGCTCAGTCATGCTGTTGTGTCCTGTTAAAAGTGAGTGTTGCTACGCAGCCGCCTTGCGGATGATTGTGTAACTGCACTTCGCCCTGATAATAGAGTTTAAGTAAACGGCTACACAAATACAGCCCCATGCCAGCCCCTTCGGCTTTGCCGGAACAATGTGGCTGAAATAAGCGGCTGGCAATAGCCGGATCCAGCCCTGGGCCCTGATCCCGGATCTGAATTTGCAGTGCGGTTGGCTGCGCCCTGACCTTAATCGTAAGCTCGCCGCCAGGCGGACTGGCCTCAACGGCGTTGGCCAGTAAGGAATGTAAAATGGTTCTAAGCTCAGTTTCTGCGCCTGGTAGCCGCGCCTCCAGATCACCGGCTAAGTGGATCCGGGTTTGGTCTGAGCTAAATTCCAGTAGTAAATCCTGTAGTACCGGCTTTAGCGCCACCAGCTTACTGCGCTCAATATCGGCACAGCTTAGCGTCAGCATTGCGGTCAGGCTGCGGTTGATATGCTGCATCTTGCGCTCGGCCTGCTCAGTTAAGCGTTGACGTAACGCAGGGTCATCACTGCTGGCAACCTGCTCCAATAACAGATTCAGAGTATGCAGCGGGTTGCGCAGCGCATGCACCATGCCGCGGCTGATTTCGCCCAGCTCCGCCAGATGTTGTTGCTGTTGCAGCCGTTGGCTTTGCTCGGCCAGTTCGGCCAGCCGGACACTCATCTGGTTAAACTGGTCGCTAACATAACGGTACTCGCTTAAGCCGCTGACCGGCACCTGCTGTCCAAGCTGACCTTGCTGTAAAGCCCGAAACCCCTGTACCAGATGCTGTAACGGCTTAATCAGACGATGCCCCAGTAGTAGTGCTATCAGTATCGCCAGTAAGGTGGTACTGACGATCAGCAGCACCGCGTAGCGGCTAAATTCAGCTAACAGCGGCGTACTTCTCGCCTGCTGGCGCCGCAGTTGCAACTGTTCCAGTTGTTGTTTTAATTGTTCAGGTTGAATCTGGGTGCGAATACGCTGCGCTGCCTCGCGTGCCAGCTCGGCCTGGCGCATCTGATCATTGATCAGCCGGACATCCAGCTGTTTACCCTGATGCTCAATTTCAATAATCTCGACCCGCGGTCGGGCCGTAGGAGCCGGTGGTACGGGTGGTAATGGTGCCCATGCCAGTTGTTCCAGATTGGCTGCGGTTTGCGACAATACTACCCGGGTAATTTCGGTACTTTGTTCTGTGACCTGTTGCGCCAGCTGCTGTTCCAGCCGTTGTAACAGCCAAATTTGGCCAAGCGCCATTAACGCCAGCAAACAAATAATACCCAGGCTCAGCGCCCAGCGGATTGACATAACGAGGTCCTGCGTACTTTGAGAATAGTTTTAGCTTACAAAGCTTATACCACTTTGCCCAGCAAGAACTTTATATGTTTAATCAGCTGCTTAGCGAAAGTGTGATTAAGGTGACGCTCGCAGATCTGCCGAAATGGGGAAACTGATGTGCCGATATCAGGAGATCAGATAACGGCAATATTGTAACACTATGAATTACAATGATAAAAATTATGGCATTAAACTTTCATTAGCAGTTGGCCCAATCAACAGGAGATTAAGTTATGCGTGTAACCTTATTAGCGACCCTGATCGCCCTATTAACCGGCTGTGCTATGCCAAAAGCCCAGGCAGAGCCGGCACCGGAAGTGAGCAAAGAGCAGGAAACCCGTATTGTGGTGTTGCAGGATGGCGAGAAACGCGAGCTGCGTTTTAGCGGCAGCAACTGGCGGGAAAGCGCTGAGTGGCAAGCCTTACTGCAAGAGCTAGCACCGGAGCAGGCGGCACGGCTGGAAGCGCTGCTGGCCAAGGCTCCGTTACCACCGCTGCCGCCGTTACCAAAAAATGTCGAAATCATTGAGGAGAACGGCGTCCGGCGGGTGATGGTGCTGGATGCGGATGGTCAACCGCTGGAGCAAAAAATCATCAAAATTCGCGCTGAAGCTGCCGGCCACCGCTTTGAAGCAATTAAACGGCTGCTGGAAAGCGCGGAGCTGAACAAAGAACAACTACTGGAGCTGCAAAAAATCCTCGACGCTAAACACTGATTAGATGCAGGCCAGCACTGCCGTCCCAACCCGGCAGTACTGGCTTGTCCGGCATCGGTAGCGTTGCCGCTGTGATGCCAGTCAGAACCGGCCTTCCCAGCTTAGCGCTAACGCCGGCTCGATACGATCACCTTTAGCAATGCCCGGCCAGTGGCGATGTGTCAGCGCGGCTGTGATGCTTAGCTTTCCATCCTGCAACTGATACTGATAAGTCGTTTGCGCCTGTAGCACCTGTTCGTATCTACCGGGTGACACCTTGTTACCTCCGGGTTCACTCAGATCAAGACCATCAAGATTCAGGCGTAGCCAGCGAACTTTGTTATGCCAGCTGATCTGAGTTGCCAGTGGCGTAATAATGCCGGCGACCCAGGTCAGGGCATCATTATCATAGGTGCTGCCAAGGCTTTGTCGGTAATAACGGTAGCCATCGAGGTGAAAGCTATGTTCATACAGGCAGTTATACAGCTTGCGGCTCTCGGCTGAGCAGCCGACCTTGGTATCGGAAAATTCCAGGTAGATGCGGCTATCCAGCGCCTCCAGGTAGATATCCGCGCCGAGCAGAAAAGCGGTGTTAATCAGGCGCCGTTTTTCGCGGTGAAAGTCTTCAGCGGTGACCTGAGCATAGAGGCCGTAAGGCACGCCTGCGATAACATCCGACCAGCGGATATCATAACCGGCCAGCATATTTTCAGTGCCTTGCTCACTGCCGCCTTGAAATAAATCCTGCCACCAATCTGAGAGGCCATTGCCATAACCTTCGCCCCCCCACAGCATAGACCAGGAGGTGCCAATTTCCAGACCTGCTAACGGCTTGGCGGAAGCCCGTGCTGCCCAGAGCCTGGCATTTGGGATGGCCCGTTCGCCCTCTAACTGCCCAAAGCCGGTAGTAAAGGTCCAGGGGCCCAGCCAGCGTAGCAGCGGCAGATCCAGAGCCTCAGAGTTGTAACGGGTCAGGCTGAGCATGGGTACAGGCCTGGCATTCTGGCTAAGTTGTAACGAGGTATCCCAGGATGGCCCCCAGTAGCGGTCCAGACTGCCGGCACTGATAATCCAGTTACCCAGCCTGGCAGCGAGGTAGCTATCATCTGCACGCCAGCGTTGTCCTTCATCGCCCCGGGTTGTGGTTGCGGCGGCAAGTTTACCGCTCAGATGTTGGCTGCTGAACTGATAACGCACTTGGACAGCGGCTTTGTCGCGGAAATGGTCGCCAAAGCTGTAAAAGCGGTTTTCGCTGGTTGCCGCATCTACCTGATAACTAAAGCCGAGCTGCTGATCTTGTTGCCAGGCTGCCAGCAAACGTTGTCTGGCGGCTTGTTGCCGGGTACTCAGCGATTGTGGATCCAGCGCCTGCAATTCTGTTGCGATAGCTGACCATACTAACGGATAGGTGTTCAGGGGTTGTGACAATAAGCGGTGATCGGCCAGAAACTGCAAGTCAGCCCTGACGGCAAGTTCACTGGGTTCAATCCACCATTTAGCGAAGGCAGGTGGTGCAATCAATAGCGCCAGACAAATCAGATATTTCATGAAAAAACCATAATAGGACGGCAGGAGCGGTGCTGGCACCGCTCCTTTACAAAAAGATAGAAAACATTATTTCTAACATACAAAGATGAACAACGGATTAACCTTGTTGCGATACACAGTTCGCCGGGTAAACCGCTATTACCAGGGCAACTCGCTGCCGTTGCTGTGAAAAAACCAGCCACTACGGCTGGCATCCAGCTCATTGATGCGCTGAATTATCCGGCTGGCGGCTTCATCCGGGCTGATATCACCGGCAAAACCAACCATCTGGGTTTGCACAAAGCCAGGATGGTAAATACCGACATAAATGTTACGTGGCGCTAGATCACGGGCCAGGGACACACTGCCGGCATTCAGTGCGGCCTTTGCCATGCGGTAACCATAGTAAGCTCCCGAGCCATTATCGCTGATAGAACCCATGCGGCTGGTGATCATGGCAATTTTGCCGCCGTTTTTGATGGCTGGCAGTAACAGCTGACTGAGTGCCAGTGGCGCCAGTGCATCAACCTGAAACTGCTGTTGGATCCGGCTCAGATCAAAATCGTCCAGCGTTTCGTTGCTAAAGATCCCGGCGTTGTTGATCAGTAAGTCGATACTATTGGCGGCGAACTTGCCGGCCAGTTGCTGCAGTTGCCGGTTATCGCCGAGCTCAATGCCGCTATAGACGGTGGCACCACTTTGCTCCAGCTCGTCTGAGCTGTGGCGGCATAACACGCTGACCAGATTGCCACGCGCCAGCAGCTGTTTAACCAGCGCCAACCCAATACCTTTATTACCCCCAGTGATCACTATATGTTGCATTTTCGCGCTCCTGCTGCCAGTTCTGGTGTTTGGTCTGCGCCGCTGCTGCAGCAACTGACCAGGCATTTAGATAAATTAGGTACAACTTTGCCGATATCGGGTTAGCATCGCGCAATATCAAGTCTGATAGTTGAATTGACCCTCAGATTATCTGTGGTTAGAGTGAAACTTTAGCGGGCAGATAATAACGAGAACTATGACCAGCAACCCAACCTATGTCCTGGCGCTGGATTTTGGTACCCAAAGCGTCCGTGCCATTATTGTCGACGACAGCGGTAATATTATCGCCAAAGGTCAGCAGGCGATGCCGCCTTATCACTCACCTGAGCCCGGTATGGCGGAGTTGCCGGTCAGTGCTTATTGGCAAACCCTAAGCGCAGCCTGTGCCGATTTGTGGCAGCGCAGTCCGGTCGCTGCCAGCGACATTGCGGCCGTTACGCTGACCACCCAACGCGGTACTGTGATATGTCTGGATAAAGACCAGCAGCCGCTTCGCCCTGCTATTTTGTGGTTAGATCAGCGCACGGCCACGCTGTTGCCGCGCCTTGGCAGCTGGCGCAGTGTGTTCTGGCTAATGGGTATTACCGCAATCGTCGAGCGTTTTCAGCGCCGGGCGTCGTCAAACTGGCTCGCTGAGCAGCAGCCACAACTGTGGCAACAGACCGCCCATTATGTCTTGCTCTCCGGTTACCTGACCTTACAACTGACCGGGGAGCTGGTGGATTGCAGTGCGGCCCAGGTTGGCTACCTGCCCTATGACTTTCAACAGCAGGGCTGGGCCAGCCGTTTTAGCTGGAAGTGGCAGGCGTTATCGTTAAAACCAGCGCAGTTGGCGCCATTAAAGCCCCCAGCCGAGGAATTGGGCAAGCTGACCAGCACCGCCGCGCAAACGTTGGGACTGCCTGCCGGGATCCCGCTGTTTGCAGCCGCTGCTGATAAGGCCTGCGAAGTCTTGGGCTCTGGCGGCTTAACGCCCGATACCGGCTGTATCAGCTATGGCACTACAGCCACCATCAGCACAGCCAATCGGCGCTATATAGAACCCGGCCCCTGGTTGCCGGCTTACCCGGCGGCTCAACCCGGTTTCTACAATACTGAAGTGATGATTTACCGTGGCTTCTGGCTGGTAAGCTGGTTTAAGACCCAGTTTGGTTTGCAGGAGCAGCAGGAAGCGGCGGTGCTGGGCATCGCGCCAGAGCAGCTGTTTGACGAACTGCTCAAAGCTGTGCCGCCCGGCAGTATGGGGCTAATGTTGCAGCCTTACTGGTCACCCGGCATCCGCGAGCCCGGGCCGGAAGCCAAGGGCGCCTTAATTGGCTTTGGCGATGTGCATCAGCGCGCTCATGTCTACCGGGCGCTGATTGAAGGTTTGGCCTATGCCTTGCTCGAAGGCCGCGAGCGTTTAGAGCGTCGCAATGGTGTAAAGATGCAGCGGCTGCGGGTATCGGGAGGCGGCGCGCAAAGCGAGCAAATTCTGCAGCTGACTGCCAATGTGTTTAATTTACCGGTGGAAAGGCCGCATACCAGTGAAACCTCAGCGCTGGGCGCTGCTATCACTGCCATGGTGGGATTACAGCGTTATGCCGATTTCAGGCAGGCGCAGCAGGCGATGTGTCAAAGCCCGCAGCGTTTTTTACCAGAGCCGGCCGTGGCGGCACAATACCAACGCCTGTATCGCGAGGTGTATTTAAAAATGTACCGCCAGTTAAAGCCGCTGTATCAGAAAATCCGCGAGATCACCGGTTATCCGCAGTAAGTTGCTTGCTATTGCGCGCTAGCTAATCAGTGCCGAAAACTGCCAGTTATTTGGCCGGTTCTGGTTATACTGAGGCCAATTCGTTACCGGAGCCGGTTATGGTTTTTTCTGAGACAGAGTTGCAAATTTTCCAGCAGGCCCGCTTAGCACGCGATGCGCGCTTTGATGGCCGCTTCTTTGTCGCGGTAACCAGTACCGGGATCTTTTGTCGCAATATTTGTCCGGCGCCGGCACCCAAAGAGCAGCATGTCCGGTATTACCCCTCTGCCGTGGCGGCGCTTGCTGGCGGTTTTCGTCCCTGCTTGCGTTGCCGGCCAGACAGCGCTCCCGGATCCGCGGCCTGGCGTGGCACAAACAGCACCCTGACGCGGGCACTGCGCTTGATTGACGAAGGCGCCTTGCAGCAGAGCGCGATGCCGGCACTGGCCGCACGACTGGGTGTCTCAGAGCGTTACTTACGGCAACTGTTTAACCGCCAGTTGGGGCTGTCACCCAAGCGTTATGCGTTATTACAGCAACTGCTGCTGGCGAAACAACTGCTGCAAAGTACCGCCCTGCCAGTGACTGAAGTGGCGCTGGCTAGTGGTTTTCAGAGTATCCGCAGTTTTAATGCGCAGTGTAAACAGGTCCTGAAACTCAGCCCCGGTGAAATTCGCAAGCGCGAGCTGCCCGCCGCAACCGGAATTAGCTTGTTTTTAGCCTATCGTCCGCCTTTTGCCTGGCAGCAGTTACGGCAATTTCTGCAGGCACGGTTATTATCGGGGTTGGAGTGGGCCGGCAATGATTATTACGGCAGAACCTTTACTTTGCGGCAGGCTCAGGGCCATTTTACGCTGTATCATCAGCCCGATTTACACCGTTTTCGGCTGCAGCTGGAGCTGGATCAATGGCCGGTATTGCCGGCCGTATTGCAACAGATCCGTCGCTTGTTCGATCTGGATGTGGACATTAATCAGGTCGAGCAGCATCTGGCCCCGCAGTTGGCCCGGCTACCCGGCTATTGCCAGGGCCTGCGCTTACCCGGCTTATGGAGCCCTTTTGAAGCTGGAGTGCGGGCAATTCTAGGGCAGCAAGTTAGCGTGCAGGCCGCCCGGCAGCTATTAAATACGCTGGTAAAACAGCTGGGTGAACCCTGTGGCGTGGCGGCTGCTATGGTGGAGGCGCCGCGTTTCTTTCCTACTGCGCAAGCAATCGCGGCTAGTGAATTAGGTTTTTTGAAAATGCCGCAGGCGCGGCGGGATACCTTGCGTCGCTTTAGTGAACATATGCTGCATGATACCGAGCCGGATAATATCGACCGCTGGCAACAGCTAAAAGGTATTGGCCCCTGGACCTGCCAGTACGCCCGGATGCGCGGTTTGGGCGATCCGGATATCTGGCTGGCCGGTGACGCCGGTATTAAGAACGCTCTGCAGCAAACTGAGCTGGCGTTAACTGCAGAGAGTGGCCGGCCCTGGCGTAGCTATTTAACCCTGCAGTTGTGGCAGTCGCTGGCAAAACAGCCGCTGGCTGAATAGGAGAGTGAGAATGTATTACAACTATCTGCACAGTCCATTGGGACTGATTGAAATTGCGGCTAACGAGCAAGGTCTGACGGCTGTCAGCTTTTGTACTGCGGCGACACAGCCTTGCAGTGAGCACCCGCTGCTGCTGGCGGCCAAAACGCAACTGGCTGCCTATTTTGGCAAAGAGCTGACCGAATTTGATTTACCGCTGGCCGCAACCGGTACCGCCTTTCAGCAGCAGGTCTGGCACGCCCTGACCGGGGTGCCCTATGGTCGCACCGCCAGCTACCGTGATATCGCCATCGCCATTGCGAATCCTAAAGGCGTGCGAGCCGTCGGGCTGGCCAACAGTAAAAATCCGCTGGCGATTATTGTACCCTGTCATCGGGTGATTGGTGCTAACGGTACTTTGACCGGCTATGCCGGCGGGCTGGATAAAAAAGCCTGGTTACTGGCGCACGAGCAATGATGGGCGGCAGCTACCGCTGCCGCCAGTTGGATCAAGGCTAGGCTTCTACCCCGGCATTTTTGAGTTGCTGCTCCAGGGCGGCAATTTTTAACTGCGCCTGTTTGTTGGAGAAGGTTAAACGCTCAATGGTCGAACTGCTGTTATCTTTGACAAAGGTTAGCTGCTCTTCCAGTTTCAACACATGTTGCTGCAGCTGAGTTTTTTCCAGTAAGGCTTGCTGCTGGGCTTCGCGCAGTTGGTTGGTTTCTTCGCGTTGCAGTTTGATGGTCTCGCGCTGTCTGGTCATATTGGCGGCAGTCACTTCGCTTTGCTCTTTCAGCATCACGTTAGCATCACGTAAATGTGCCAGTTTGCTTTCAAACACCTGTAACTGGGCACGCAGCCGCTGTAATTCCTGCTCTTGCGCGGCGAATTCATGTTCAGAGCGCATTTCTGGCAATTGCGCAGTCAGTGACTCCAGTTGCCGGGTTTGGTTGGCGATTTGCTCGGCCTGCTCCTCTATCACTTCTTTCGCTTCTTTCAGCTGTTCAAGATAATGTTCCTGAGCCTGCTGCAGTTTAACCAGTTGCTGCTCCTGCTCGGCCAGTTGTGCCTGCGCCTGGTTAAAGGCTGCCAGTTGTTTTGCCGCGTCTTCCTGTTCCTGTTGCAGCTTTTTCTGCTGATTGTCATAGGCCTGCTCGGCCTTTTGTAATTGCTGCTCCAGCAAGGCAACCTGTTGTTTCTGCTGCGACAACTCCTGTTGCATCTGCTCCAGCCGTTGCTCCAGTTGAGTTACATGCTCAGATTGTTTTGAGCTGGATGAGGAGTGCAGCTCATTATAGGCAAGCTGCAGGCTGTCAAACTTCTGGGTCAGGATCTCCAGTTGCTCAGTTGCCGCTCTGGCGGCCTCATGAGCCGTGGTTTTCTGTTGTTCCAGCTGATGCAACTGTTGTTTTAATTGACTGATATCGGCCTGGTGCTGATTCAGGTTTTGCTGTAACTCATTCAGTGCTTTCTGGCGTTGGGTTGCTAACTTTTGTGCATCAGTAAACTGTTGATGCAGGTCACTGTTGTCAGCATTTTGTTCCTGAATTTGCTGTCTTAGCTGATTGAGCTGCTGTTGCAATTCCGCATACTGTTGTTCGTGCTCGGCCAGTTGCTCGGCATTAAGCTCTGTTACCGGCATTGGCGCTGCTGCAATAGTTGGCGCAGATTCTGCCGCCACCATCGCCGCAGTCTCTGTTGCTGTATTGTTCAGACTAACAGTTTCTGGCTCATGAGCTGTCTCTTCGGGTGTTTCGGTTACCGCAGCCGTTACCTCAGCAACGGTTGGAGTTTGCTCCTCGGTCGCCAGCTCATGCAGCGCCTGCTGCAATTGTGGGTCTTCTGTGTTGCTATCTGCGCCGCTATGCTGTTCTGGCTGATCTTTCTCAACCTGCTGGCGTTTCCCAAGTTGTAATAATTTTGATAAAGAACCCGGTACTTTTTCTGACAGCGAAGAGAGTGCGCTCAGGCCCAGGCCACCTTTCGCGGCCTTGTCCTCATGATCGGCAGGCGGTTGATAATTATTTTTACTACACCACTGATCAAAGTGCACCATGATGCTGGTGCGGCTGCCACCGATCTGTTTAATAAGGCGTTCCAGAGTGATCGGCTGACCGCTTTGTTGTAATTGTTCACAGGCTGCTTTTACTTCATTGTAATTTGCCATGTCTTCCTCTGGTTTTTCACAAAAATGGATGCTCAGCATACTTATTTTTAACTTAAACGGAAATAGACATTTTGTGCTAGTTTCAGCACTTTTCTATTCGGGGTAAAAAAGCTGAATGCCGCGTTTTATCTTACTTGTCACGCTTTAAAATCAGGGTTTTGCCAGCAGTTCCGGCCGGGCTTCGGTTATGAATGAAAGTTCGTTATGATAGAACAGTGGCAGTGGCCCATATTAGGAGGAAAACATGAAAAAGGTATTGGCATTAGTGGCGTTAACTGGTCTGTTGTTAGCGGGTTGCGCCCCGGAAGTTGGATCAAAAAAGTGGTGTAAAGCCATGGAAGCCAAGCCGAAAGGCGACTGGACCGCCAACGAAGCGAAAGATTTCGCCAAGCACTGTCTATTTAAAACTGAAGATTAAAGCGCGCAGAGCCAGCAGCCGTTGACTGTTGGCTCTGTAGTTCAGGCGCGAAGCTTTAATCAGGCGAAGGTCAGCACCAGACTGATAATGACACCACTGATTAGTAGCTGCAGCAGACAAAAGCCCATAATGTCCTTCGCTTTTAACCCGGCAATTGCCAGTACGGGTAGTGCCCAGAATGGCTGAATCATATTGGTCCAGGCATCGCCCCAAGCCACGGCCATCGCGACCCGATTGACATCGGCGCCCAGCTCTAATGCCGCAGGCAGCATTACCGGTGCCTGCACCGCCCATTGGCCGCCACCGGACGGCACAAAGATATTGACGATACCGGCACTGATAAAACTCCAGAACGGTAAACTCTGGGCACTGGCGAAACTGACAAACCACTCCGACATACTCTGCGCCAGCCCGGATTGAATCATTACTGCCATAATGCCGGCATAAAACGGGAATTGGATCACAATACCGGCACCACCCTGGATCGCCTGTTGCAGGCTGTGCAGTAACCGCCGCGGCGTGCCGTGTAGTACTATCGCCAGAAAGATAAACAAATAGTTGACGATATTCAGGTTTAAACTGCCACCTTTGACAAAATACTGCACCAGATAGGCGATACCGGCAAATCCCACTAACAATGCCAGCAGCATACTGTTTTCCAGTTTATCGGCCGGCCGCTCATTACTGCCGGCCGGTGCCGGTTGATCCTGCAATTTAGCCGGGTCGACATAGATGCTGTCAGCGGCTTTGGGTAGCATTAAGCGGTTAACCAGCGGCACCGCGATAAACAGGATCGCGAGCAGCAGCAGATTAAAACTGGCAAAGATGGTGTCAGTCGTTGGAATCAGACCAATCAGGTTTTCGCTAAAGTGCCCCGGTGTGGCAATGGTCAGCGGCACTGAGCCTGCTAGGCCGCCATGCCAGACAATAAAGCCAGAATAGGCACTGGCTACCAGCAAGCGGTAATCGACCTGAATCTGTCGTGCCAGAGCTTTGGCAAATAAGGCGCCCACCACCAAACCAAAGCCCCAGTTCAGCCAGCTGGCCAGTAGTGAAATCAGTGTCACCAGTATAATGGCCTGGCCCGGACTTTTTGCCAGCGCGGCCAAACGATTCAGTAAGCCGGTGACCAGTGGCGTACTGGCCAGCATATAACCTGCTACCAGCACCAGTAACATCTGCATCGAGAAGCTGAGCAGGCCCCAAAATCCATCGCCCCACTGCGTGACAACCGCCAGCGGGCTTTGTTGTTCAAATAACATGGCGGCAGCAAATACCACCAGGGTTAACAGCAACACAAAAATATAGGGGTCGGGCAGATAGCGTTCGACCAGTTTTACAAAGGGTTTAGCCGCAGTATTTAGCATAGGAGGCTCGCTTATCGCTGTATAGATGTGCTTTACCTTAAATCATTTAGTTAGCCCATGCCAATTCGCAACTGACTCTACCCTGCTGTTAGGACCAGCTGGCAATGATATTGGCGGTTTTTTGGCTGGCTTCGATAGGGCGATTTGCAGTATGCTTGGCGCTCTGGGTCAGAAACGGATACAACAATGCAATTTACCAAGATGTTTGCCGGTGCGGCACTTTTAGTGGGTAGTCTGCTGCCCTTTTACACACAAGCGACCATAGTACAATTTAGAACCTCGTTAGGGACCTTTGAGGTCAACCTGTTCGATGAAACTACGCCGGAAACGGTAGCGAATTTTTTAAAATATGTCGAACAGGAACGCTATCACAATTCGGTGATTCACCGCATGGTGCCTGACTTTGTGGTGCAGGGTGGTGGTCTGTACTATCCCGGTGAATTGCCATTAAAGGCTATTCCTACCTTTGCCGCGGTAAAGAACGAGAAAAAGTGGTCCAACCGTCGTGGCACTATCGCCATGGCAAAATTGGACGGCCAGCCAGACAGTGCCACCAGTCAGTGGTTTTTTAATATAAAAGATAACCATGCCGGTAACGCTCAGTTAGATGCACAAAACGGTGGTTTCACTGTTTTTGGCCAGATCTCAGAGCAAGGATTGGAAATTTTGGATGAAATTGCCAAGTTAAAACGCTTTAATATGGGCGGTGCCGCGACCAGTATCCCGCTGCGTGATTACACGGCAGCGGATGCCGCGGCAGGTAAAACGGTGACTATCGATAATCTGGTGATGATAGAAACCGTAGTGGTTGTCGACGCCCGGCCGGATACCGCTGCTGGTTTGTCTCCAATTCCAAATGAAGCTACGGTTTTGCCGCCAACAGTAGAGGAAGGCAAAAAAAGCTCCGGCAGTATGCACTGGTTAGTGTTGCTGCTGTTACCGCTGGCTCTGTTCCGCCGTCAAATCCGCCGGTAAAACTATTGCGGCAGTCAGTCCCCCGACTGCCGTAGGTGCTGCGATATGTTGGCGCGATCCACTCTCAGGCAGCTCGAACTCACCCCGATAGATCGAGCTGCACTTTCAAACTATCAAGCAATATTAAGCATGCTCAGCCGGCAACTGCGGGCACACAGCACGCCAGCCGTTATTGGTATTACAGGTGCCCAGGGCACTGGCAAAAGCACGCTGGCCAGCTTGCTGGTTACTGAGTTGTTGGCGCAGGGTATAGGCTGTGCTGCGGTCTCATTGGATGACTACTATCTGACACGCCAGGCGCGGCAGCAGCTAGCCGGTACTGTGCATCCGTTACTGGCGCAGCGTGGTGTGCCGGGTACACACGATATCGGTCGGGCGCTCAGTGATGCCAGACAGGTACTGGCCGGTGCAGCCGTCGCCTTACCGCGGTTTGATAAAGCCCTGGACGATGTCTTACCAGACCGGCCTGCTGCAAAGCTGGATCTGCTAATTGTCGAAGGCTGGTGTTTGGGTTTGGCGGCAGAAGCAGAATCCGGGTTGGTATCGCCAGTGAATCAACTGGAGGCCACCGAAGATAGCAGCGGTGCCTGGCGCCGTTATGTCAACCAGCAATTGGCGGCAAGCTATCAACCCTACTTTGATTTGTTGCAGCCGCTGATTTGGCTTAAAGCGCCTGATTGGGACAGTGTTTGCCGCTGGCGTGCTAAACAGGAGCAACAGCTCTGGCAGCAACGTGGTACCGGGATGACGGCTGAGCAGTTAGCGCGCTTTATGTTGCCATTCCAGCGTCTGACGCAGCTGAGTTATCAGCAATTGCCGGCGCGGGCAAACTATACTATTGTGCTTAATCAGGCGCAGCAGCCGCAGTTCAGCGGCTAACCGAGGACGCACCGTGATTTATACCCACCGTTTAATTATGCGGCCGCTGACCCTGGCCGATGCCCCCTTTATGCTGCAGCTGTTAAACGACAGTAGTTTTATCCGCAACATCGGCGATCGCGGCGTACGCTCAGAAGCCGAGGCGGCCGCCTATTTGACGGCCGGCCCCTTAGCCAGCTACCAGCAGTATGGTTTTGGTTTACGCGCTATCGAGTTGCAACAAGGCGGCCAGTTGATCGGGATTTGTGGCTTAATTCAGCGTGAGACGCTGGATGCGCCTGATCTCGGCTATGCCTTGTTGCCGGACTATACCGGCCAGGGCTATGCACTAGAGGCAGCTAAGGCCGCCGTTCAGTGGGCGGTAGCGTTAGACCTGGCGCAACTGTATGCGGTGGTCAGCCTGGAAAATGATGCCTCAAAGCGGTTGCTGGCGAAGTTAGGTTTTCGCAATCAGGGTGTGATTAACTGGCAGCAGGAGGAAGTATTATTGTACCAACTGCTGTTACCGACCAGCTAAAGCCCTATACTAGTGCTCTTTTGTCTTAAAGCACAGTCCCGAAAATGCCATTAATGCGCCGGGTTTTGTCCCGCCTGACTGAAGATTACTTATTGCTGGCACTGCTTGGCCTGCTGCCGTTGTTGTTGTGGTTAAAACCAACCACTGCTGGCGGCGTGCTGGTGTTAATCGACTGGCAAACGGTTTCGGCGCTGGCCGGTTTAATGTTATTGAGTAGAGCGCTCGAGGAAAGCGGTTATCTGGCCCGTTTTGCCGGCTGGCTGGTGGCACTGTGTCATGTTGAGCGTTTGCTGGCGGCCGTACTGCTGCTGTTTGCTGCGCTGCTGGCGGCCATTGTCACTAATGATGTCGCGCTCTTTATTCTGGTCCCCATTACCTTAAGTCTGGGACGGTTAACTGGTATTGCGACCGGGCGGTTGATTATTTTTCTGGCGCTGGCGGTGAATGCCGGCTCGGCCTTAACCCCGATTGGCAATCCGCAGAATCTGCTGCTGTGGCAGGCATCCGGCTACAGCTTCTGGCAGTTTACACTACTGATGGCGCCGCTGGCCCTGAGTTTGCTGGCGCTGATCCTGCTACTCAGCTATCCGACATTCAGCGCCCGCCACTTAACGGTAACAGTGCCGCATCAGGCCAGCCTGGACAACCGGCGCTTATTTGGCTGGTCACTGCTTGGCTATCCGTTATTTATTCTGGCGATGGAACATCAGTTGGCGCCTCAGGCCGCCTTGCTGGTGCTATTAGCGTTTTTACTGTTCAAGCGCAGCGTAGTCAGCGGTATTGACTGGTTATTATTAGTGGTGTTTAGCCTGATGTTTATTGATCTCGGGTTATTAGCGCAGCTGCCGCTGATGCAACAGCTGGCGACCCAGTTGCTGGCCTTGCCTGGAGGCAGTTATACCGGAGCTGCTTTGATGTCGCAGTTGATTTCCAATGTGCCGGCAGCGATTTTTTTGCAGCATTTTACCGACGACTGGCGCGCCTTAAGCTGGGGCGTCAGTGTCGGAGGCTTCGGGCTGGCTATAGGTTCGCTGGCCAACCTGATTGCATTGCGGCTGAGTAAACAACCCGGTTTATGGCGTGAGTTCCACTATTGGTCGCTACCGGTGTTTGTCGTAAGTTTCGGCTTCGGACTGTTAATTTTGTAAGATTTTATTGAGCTTTAGTCTGCAAGAGCCGCCCTCAGTTGTTGTAGCTTTATTTTTTGGTACTTGGCGCGACTTATTTGCCAAAGACCAAGCAAGGTAAAACCACCACACCAAAGCAATATAAAAAGTAAGCCGGGCTGTTGTTGCAACAGATAATTCGCTAAATGTTGTTCAGCGAGTATGCCTTGAACCACAAACCAGCCTGTTGCAAATACAAATGTCAGCAGGCTGACGATGGCACCAATGTAGCCGCCAAGCTCCTGTCCACGGTTATAGCGCCGAGCGTGCTCCAGAATCGCTGCTGTTGAGTCACCATTACGCCATAAGGTCTTTAAGCGTAAAGGGAACCAGAGCAAAGTAGTAAGAAGCCATACCATAAAGAAAAAGCAAAAGTAGATTCTTTGCATGCTACTTTGGAAGTCTTGTGCGACATAAAGTAATAACAAAGCTATTGCGGCAATCGAAATAAGTTCCACAATAACGGATAGCCAGCGCAATCTCAGTCTGTTTTTGAGTTTGCTTAAGGCAACTGTTGGCGGTTCATCCTGGGAGCTTTGCCAAGCGGTTTTCAGTGCGTCCAGATCGATGTTTGCTGAGTTTGATGCTGTCTTCATGGTAATAATATCTCCGATAATTTGCTCCCGGCGCGACTAATTCGTACGCCGACATTGTTTTCGCTAATTTGTAATACCTCAGCAATCTCTGCATATGAAAACCCTTCGAAATACAGGGCAATAACCTCTCTTTGCCCGAGCGGCAGAGCTTGAATAGCAGCAAGAAGCTGTTGTTGGCGTTTTTGCACAAGCAATTCTGTTATGGGGTTCGCATCGAATGGCACGTCAAAATCTAAAGTGACCTTGTCCTGCTGGTTAGTTTCGTAAGCAAGATGACTGATCGCTCTGTTGCGTGCTATGCGAAAAATATAAGCCTTAAGGTGTATTTGCTCTCTTAGTTTTGGTAACGCCTGCCAGATCGCGATAAGCATGTTTTGATACAGATCTTCACATTTAGTCCGATCAAACTCCATGGTCGTTGCCAATCGCCATAACGCAGCGCCATATTGCTCAATGATGATTTCGATGGTTATCACTTGGCTCTCGTTCCCCAATAATCTGATGTATATACTCCGCTACTTGAAGCAGCAAAGTGTTTTGGTGTCTGCACAATAAACGTTACGTTTTACAGCCTATAGTCTTTTTGCCGGGAATAACCTTACACCTTGATAGTGAATTTATTTAAAAAGCCGTTCATATGGGCCAAATACTGTACTTTTGGCAAAGTTTGCCATACGCTTTGTTGTGCTAGAAAGTATCTCTAGTCTCAGGAGTAGATAAATGGCAACGATGAATGTGTCTTTACCTGACAGCATGAAGCAATGGGTTGAATTGCAAGCAAAGGATGGCCGTTATAGTAACGCCAGTGATTATGTTAGAGATTTAATTCGGCGCGATCAGGAACAAGCAGCAAAAATTGCCCAGTTACAACAGCGGGTTACCGAAGGGCTTGCCAGCGGTACTGGAGAGCGGACTATGGTGCAGTTAGCCGCAGAAGCTATGGCCCGAATGGGCGCTTAATATGGCCTATCAGCTAAGTAAGCTGGCTGAAGAGGATATTATTAATATCTTCATTAGTGGTGCAACACAGTTTGGTGAGCAGCAAGCCAGGCGTTATCACAACCAATTAGCCGCAACATTCGATTTTTTAGCCGCGAATCCGTTGGCGGCGCCAATTAGAACAGAAATTAGCCCACCGGTACATCTACACCCGGTTGGCTCACATCTTATTATTTATCAGGTAACAGCAGATACCGACATTTATATCATCCGGGTGCGGCACCGTCTGGAAGATTGGACACTCGCACCCGATACTGTTACAGCCTAATACTATCGCCCTCATTTAAAATCAGCAGCGGTACCTGGCTCCTTAGCAGTTGCTGCATATGCAGCAACTGAAATACAGTTTGTCCAACTTTAACCAAGAGTAATATTACCTATATCATTCGCTTGGAATATGCTCTGATAAAGTCGGAGTTGTGGTTTAAGCTTACTGAGTGTTAATGTCAGTAACGGACTCAGTGTTAAGAGGAAGGAACCCTATGCGTTTAGCTTGCTCGGGATTATTACTGGGCTGTTGGTTGGCATTGCAGCTTCCGGCGGTAGGTGCGGCTACGCCAATTATTGCCGCCGATTACCTAGAAACCTCTCCGCACCGCGAATTGATTGAGTATGCGTTAAAGGTTACCGAAGCGGATTATGGGCCTGTTACCCTGACGTTCGGTGGTGAGATGGTGCAAGGCCGGGCCGAGCAACTGCTAAAAGACGGCAAGCTGTTGCATTTGGTGGTATTTGCGCCTTCGCCGGAGCGCGAACGCGATCTGCTCCCGGTTTATTTTCCATTAAGTCAGGGGCTGTTGGGTTATCGGATCTGCATTATCGATAGCGGACAGCAGTATAAGTTTGAGCCGGTTAAGACGTTACAGGACTGGCAAAAAGCCGATCTGACAATCGGACAAGGCACGCACTGGCCGGACGTGGCGGTGTTGCGGCATAACAGCCTGACAGTTGTCACCAACCCCTTATATACGCTGCTGTTTGAGATGGTGCGCCAGCAGCGCTTCGATTGTTTTGCCCGCAGTGCGGATGAGTTAGCACGCGATTTGCAAAGTGAGCATGCAACGGGTCTGGTGGCTGAACGGCGCTTGTTATTGCATTATCCGCAGCTGTCGATGATCTTTGTGTCGCAGAGTTTCCCGCAGCTGGCCGAGCGTTTACAAAAAGGCCTGGAGCAGGCCTATGCCGATGGCGTGGTGCAGCAGCATTTTCGCCGCCATTATGGCACCATTGTTGACCAGTTACGCTGTGAGCAGCGGCAGCTGCTAAAACTGGAAAACCCACAGCTAAGTGAGGCCAGCCGTCAGGCGCTGCTGCGCTTTGCCTATACGCCGGAGCAGTTATTAGCGGCGCCGGCTGCGGCTTGCAAAGGGCAGTAAAACTACTGCCGTCTTAACAACATTCCTGTAATTTGCGTTCCAACTGCTCAATCCGCTCCTGCGCCTGTTCGCGGTAACGGGTTAGTCGTTCGATAGTGGCAGCAGAATTTGATTTCACAAAATTAACCTGTTCTTCCAATTGCAGTTTTTGCTTCGACCACTGATAACGCTCAGCCTGGATCTGCGAGGCCTGATCGCGTTGCTGCTGCAGCTCTTCCCGCAGTTGTTTAATGATTTCACGTTGCTCTGCCTGATGATTAGCCGTCAGGGCACTCTGATGTTTTAACAGCGCAATAGTGGCTCTTAATTGTTCCACATTGTCAGAGTTCTCAGTGGCCGGTGCGTTTAGCATCGCTTTTAACTGCGCCAGCTCCTGAGTTAAATCCGCCACCTGGTCGGCTTGACGGGCCGCCGCTGCGATGGCTTCATCGCGTTCGGCGATCAGACTATCCAACTGGGTTGTATCAACGGTAGCTACCGCAGCCTGTTGCAGTTGCAGCTCGGCAAGCTGTGCCTGTGCTTGCTGTAACGCTTCCGTTTGCATGGTCTGTTGTGCAGTCTGTTCTGCCACAGCGGCCTGATGCTGCTGTTGCAGACTGGCCAGTTGTTCGCGCAGCTGTACCACTTCTTCAGTGTCTGCAACCGCCTCTGCGCTGATCCGTTGCTGCAATTCTTGCTGCAACTGCTGATTTTGTTGCCGTAATTGTTGCAGTTGCTGAGTTAACTCTGCTGCGCCATTCTGGCCGCGACCAGCCAATTGCTCCAGTACCGCATCGCGTTCGGCAGTCAGTTCAGCACACTGATCGGCGTACTCGGCCAACTGTTGATGGATCTGTTTCTTCGCTTCGAAGTACTGGCGTTGCTGCTCGGTGCTGCGCTTGCGCAGTTGTTCATGCTCATCGTTCAGGCTATCAAAGCGCTGTTGTTGCGCCGCCAGTTCTTGCTGCCATTGCGCCTGTAACTGAGTTAATTGCTGTTGTTTCGCGTCGGCTTCCTGCTCTGCCAGTTGCAGTTGCTGTTGTAGCGCAGCGAGTTGGGCAGCGTTGGCCGTCAGTTGTTGCTGATAAGCGGCGGTTTCATCCTGCAGCTGTTGCAATTGTTCCAGCCGGGTTAACGCTGCCTGATAGTTTTGTTCCAGCTGCTGTAACTCTTGAGTGGTGTCTTCCAGTTGCTGTTGTTGCTTCTGCAACTGCTGTTGATATTGTTGCAGTTGCTGCTGATTAAGTTCGGCTTCTGCTTCGGCATTGGCTAATTGCCGTTGCGCCTGCTCCAGCGCCTGCTGTTGGGTGGTTAACTGCTGTTGCAGTTGTTGCTGCTCCAGCTGTAACTGGTCACGCTCAAAGCTGACATTGGCAAAATTATCAGCTTGCAATGCCAGCTGCTGTTGCTGGTTAGCCAGTGCTTGTTCCAGTTCAGATTTACGCTGCTCTGCCTGGCGTAAATTTTGTTGCAACAGTTGCACCTGCTCCACCGCTTTAACTTCGGCCTGCAGTGCTTCGGTTAACTGTTTATTTAACTGGTCGGTTTGCCATTGGGTCTGCTTCAGGGCTTCCCGCTGAAAGGCGGCCATAAAGTCTTCGCTGAAAACCGACGCTGAGTTTGCAGCGTCCTGCTGTCGCTGTTGCACCTGCTCGGTGCGCCACTTTTTATAGTGCGACACCACGGTAGCCTGAGCATCTGATACTTTAGACAGCAAGTAATCCAGAGACACCGCCTTGCCAGAGCTCTCTAAATCATCACAGATCTTCTTAACATCAGTATATTGCGACATGATTCTTTACCTTTTACCAACCAATGGGCGTGTTCGCTATGCGCTGCCCGGAATGAAAGCTTAAGGAATGGCAGAGCCTTGCGCAAAGGCTAAATGCACAAAATTTGCACAGCGCAAGGTGTTAGCTGCGGATTTAATTCATCATATTGATCTTTAATAAATTATTTTTTTAACCTGCATTATTTTGCGCGCTGAAAGCGTGTAAAAAAGCAGCGGAATAGCCCGAAGGTATTAGGGGGTAAAACCTTGGTTTGCGCGATACACTTTGCCAAAGCTAAATTTTACCGCTAAATTAACTGATTATTTATACAGTTGTTGTGCCTGATGATCCTATATATCGCGGAAAAGCCCAGTGTCGGCCGTGCCGTGGCCGCTGTTTTGCCCAAGCCGCACCAGTCCGGTGACGGCTTTATCAAAGTTGCTACCGGTGATGTGGTGACCTGGTGCATTGGTCACTTATTGGAATTAGCCGAACCAGAGCAGTACGCGCCGGAATATAAAAGCTGGCGCAAAGCGCATTTGCCCATTATTCCCCAGCAATGGCAGCAACAGGTAAAACGCCAGACCAGTAAGCAATTTCAGGTAGTAAAGCAGCTGATCAAGCAGGCAACACAACTGGTGAATATGGGGGACCCGGATCGGGTCGGACAAATCCTGGTCGATGAAGTGATCCACTATGCCGGTGTCAGCCAGGCGAAACTGGCCGCTACCCGACGTTGCCTGATTAATGATATGAACCCGGCAGCCATTAAAAAGGCGCTACAGGATTTACGGCCAAATAGTGACTTTATCCCACTGGCGACCTCGGCACTGGCCCGCGCCAGAGCCGATTGGCTGTACGGCATTAATATGACGCGTTTATGTACACTTTTGGGTCAGGATGCCGGTTATAAGGGAGTGTTATCGATTGGTCGGGTGCAAACTCCGGTACTGGGTTTAGTGGTGCAGCGTGACCTCGAGATCGAAAACTTTGTCAGTAAGCCCTTTTATGAGGTGTGGGTTACGCTGCAAACGGCACAACAGCAGCAATTTCAGGCCAAATGGCAGCCCAGTGCTGCCTGCGCACCTTATCAGGACGAAGAGGGCCGGGTACTGCTGAAAAAACTGGCCGAGACCGTAGTACAGAAAGTCAGCGGTCAGGCCGCTGTTGTGAAAGCAGTGAGCCGCGAGCCGAAAAAGCATGCGCCACCGCTGCCATACAGCTTATCGGCATTGCAGATCGATGCAGCCAAGCGTTTTAATCTCAGCGCCCAACGTACGCTGGATCTCTGTCAGCAACTGTATGAGCGGCATAAGCTGATCACCTACCCCCGTTCAGATTGCCGCTATTTGCCAACAGGACATCTTGCAGACCGTCATAGCGTGAGTCAGGCCATTGCGAAAACGGCGGTAAATCTGGCCAGTGCGGTGACGACTGCTGATCTGAGTTTACATAGCAAAGCCTGGAATGACGCCCAGGTCGGGGCGCACCATGCCATTATCCCAACCTCGGCCAGTATCGATGCCAGCCGCTTAAGCCGCGAGGAGCAGCAGCTGTACGAACTGATTGCCAGACAGTACTTAATGCAGTTTTACCCCTCCTTTCAGTATGTCGAACATCAAATCGATAGCGAAGTCGCCGGCGGACTCTTTATTGCCAGGCAAAAGTCGGTCATTGCCGAGGGCTGGAAGCAGCTGTTATCCGGCGGCGTCAGCGCCGGCAAGGATAGTCAGCCCAACTCAGATTATGCGGCCAGGCCATTACCCGACGTAAAGCCCGGTGACGTCCTGCAATGTGTTGCCGGCAAGCTGGACGAGAAACAAACCAGTCCGCCCAAAGCCTTTACCGATGCCACCTTGCTGGCGGCCATGACCGGTATTGCCCGTTATGTGCAGGACCCGGAATTAAAAAAGATCCTGCGGGATACTGATGGCCTGGGTACTGAAGCGACCCGCGCCGGCATTATCGAGCTGTTGTTCAAGCGCCGGTTTTTACACAAGCAGGGTAAAGAGATCCGTGCTACTGCGGTAGGCCGGCAGTTTATTGGTTGCTTGCCGCCACGGCTGGTATTACCCGATATGACCGCGCAATGGGAAGCGCAGTTAGAAGCGATAGCTGAAAAAAAACTGGCGTACCGTGATTTTATGCAGCCACTTCAGCAGGAGCTTACCAGCTTGCTACAGGACGTCGCCGCACAGCCGCAGTCCTTTCAGGGGTTAGCCCAAAAGGGTTATGCGGTAACAAGGCGACGTGCCGCCAGGCCTCGCCGTGCCAAGCGTACCGCCTGATGCATATTGGCGAGATAGGCGTTGGCGATATTTTGCACTAGGCTCAACAAACCGCCGGCAGCCGCTTTTTTGGCTACTGGCTGGAGATAGCAGGAAATTCGCCTACACTTATGACGTGCCATCACTCTTCTGAGCAGGGGGTGGCACGCCCTGGCGGGTATGTCGTCAGAGCGGACAGCCAACGCTGTTTCTTCACAGAGAAGGTGCATAAAATGATATTGTTAGTTGGTGGTGAAAAAGGTGGCAGTGGCAAAAGCTGTCTGGCGCAGAATATAGCCGTCTACTTTTCGCGGGAAAAGAATGCCAATGTCATGCTGGTTGACTGCGATCCGCAGCGAACCACATCGGATTGGGTGCAAGAGCGCCATATGAATCCGGAATTACCCTGGATCAACTGCGTACAGATGTACGGTAAGATCCGTTACGAGCTGAAAAGCCTGGAAATGCATTATGATGTGGTGGTGGTAGACTGCGGTGGTCAGGATAGCGTAGCCTTACGTTCGGCGATGGTGGTTGCCAGCCATGTACTATTCCCGTTGCGGCCCAAGCGGCGTGATTTAAAAACGCTGGAGCATCTGGAAGATTTAGTCAGTGCCTGTAACGTGGTAAACCCGGAGATGATCGTCGGCTGTGTGCTGACGCAATGTCCGGCCCTGCCGAATCAGGCCAACCGCATTCTGGATGCGAAAGAAGTATGTAAAAGTTTTAATTTGCGGGTGCTGGAAAACATCACTTACAGCCGTAATATCTATGACGACAGTGAAGAAAAAGGCCTGTCGGTAATGGATGTGGATAACGATGGCAAGGCCGCCGGCGAAATCCGGGCAATTATTGAAGAACTCCTGTCGATGAAGGCGATTCAAGAAGATGGCGCTAAGCGACCTGAAGAAAAAGTCTTTGCAGTCAAATAAACCCAGCTTTACCGTTGATGAGTTTATTGATGATGCACATAACTACGCCTTGGGGCTGCCGCAAATCGTCAGCTTACGGCAATTATTACCGGAAGAAGACGAGCCGCCGCGGCTTCCGATGCGCCATGCGACCTTTACCCTGAGTGAAGAAGCGATTAGCGCCCTGAGTGAGTTGAGTGAATTAACCGGTGAACCCAAATCCAAACTGATCCGCAAGCTGATTTTGCGTGCGACCAAGTCAGTGCAGTTTGATTTAGCCAAGGTAAAAACGGCGAAAGCCAAATTACCACCGGGTGGCAGTTAGGCTGTGGTTCAGTAACTGGAGTATGAGCTCGTGCCGCTGCCTAAGTAGCGGCACGAGCCGAAAATCTGTTTACGTTAACGCGCCAGATAGGCGTAAGCGGTCAAAAAAGCGGTTTCCTGAAACGCCTTTAATCCGGTCGCTTTGAAATCGACCGGTAATGGAAAGCGTTTAATTTGTTCTTTTAGCTCAGTAGCGGATAACAGGCTAACATTACAATTGTCCAGCAGCTGTAACGCCGCCTCAATTTTAAATCCGACAGCCCCACCGGCGAACTTGCCTTTTTGTGGCCGCTCTTTAATCACCAGATGCTGGATCTTGTAATCCTCGACTAACTTGCGCACAGCAAATTGAAATTTACGTACCTGATCGGACTGATTATCCTGACTCAGTGCAATCCGGGTTTGCCGGCAATCCGGCAGGTTAAACAAACCGTCCTGGTATTCCATTAAGCATAAAATTGCTTCACTGCCTTTAATCTCAACGCCACATACGCGCATCTTAGTATCCTGTTTAGTTGCCGCTCAGGCGGTCATAGTACTTTTCAATAATGGCACAGCTACGCTGCAAGGGCTCACCAAAAAGTACCGGGTTAAAATCTTTGTTAATACAGTAATTTTGTCTGAAACGTAACACTGAGTCTTTATTCTCGGCCGCTGCGGCTAAAAACTCCTGTTGCCGCAGCCCCAGTGACTTACTGTAATCCTTAAGTTCACGTTGGATCGAGGCCAGCGCCTGTGAGTCAGACTGCCATTCAGTCGGGATCAGGCTCACCGCATAATCAACCACTTTGTCACGATAAGGCTTTAGCGGCGGCTCGCCGGAAAAGGTTAACAACAGCAAAAAAATGACGACGAACCAGAAAAAGGTTTTCATGTACTGACTCCGGCAACAACTTAGACGCGATCTTACCTGAATCCTGGCTAAACTGCATTAGCGGCAACAGCCGCTGCTTCAGTCTTTCCTGATGTACTTTTATTTTATATCAATAATTCGGTACGGGTTACTGATATACTAAGCAGGCTGGTAGTCATAGCTGGGGAATGATGGTGGACGAGCAAAAAATTGAAGTAAAAAATATTCCAACCGGAGTAAAAATTCACCGCCCGCCCGAGGGCAATCCAAATAAGTATGCTTCCCGGGATCGGATCTATGTCCGGGCAGTAAAGGGGTTACACCAAAGCCTGCGTCGCAATATTGGTTTTGTGTTTATGGCGTTGTTTTTCGTGTTGCCCTGGATCCAGTTCGATGGCCACCAGGCAATTTTGCTGGATATCTTTGAGCAAAAATTCAATATCTTCGGCCTGACGCTCTGGCCACAGGATTTTACCCTGCTGGCTTGGCTGTTTATGATTGCCGCCTACGCCCTGTTCTTTGTGACAACCTTCTATGGTCGGGTGTGGTGCGGTTATATGTGCCCGCAAACGGTCTGGACCTTTATCTTTATGTGGTTTGAAGAAAAGATCCAGGGTACCCGTAACCAGCGCATGAAGCTGGATCAGGAACCGATGAGCTTTAATAAGTTCTGGCGCAAGGCATTAACCCACTTCTGCTGGTTGGCATTTGCCTTATTCACTGCGTTAATTTTCGTTGGCTACTTTACCCCTATCGGTCCGCTGTTTGTTGAGTTCTTTACCTGGCAGGCCGGCTTCTGGGCTACCTTATCGGTGCTGTTTTTTACGCTTTGTACCTATGGTAACGCCGGCTGGATGCGGGAAATTATGTGTACACACATTTGCCCCTATGCCCGCTTTCAATCGGCGATGTTTGATAAAGATACCTACACCGTCACCTATGATGCCGCCCGTGGCGAGAACCGTGGCCCGCGTAGTAAAAAAGATGCGAACTATAAGGAAAAAGGCCTGGGCGACTGTATCGACTGTAACCTGTGTGTACATGTTTGCCCAACCGGCATCGATATTCGCAATGGCTTGCAATATGAGTGCATTAACTGTGGTGCCTGTATCGATGCCTGTGACGATACTATGGAGAAAATGGGCTATCCGAAAGGCCTGATCAGCTATACCACCGAACATACGCTGCAAGGCCGGCCGGCCAAGGTGTTACGGCCAAAACTGGTTGGTTATTTTCTGGTGTTGGTGGTGGTATGCGGTGCCTTTATGGTGAATCTGGCAATCCGCTCCCCGCTGGAGCTGGATATTATCCGTGATCGCGGCGCCTTGTACCGGGAAACGCCGGAAGGGCTGGTGGAAAACACCTATACCCTGGGTATTATCAATAAGTCACAACAGCCGAAGACTCTGGTATTAACGGTAACCGGTATTGATAACCTGCAATGGCTGGGGCCAACCGAGGTGGAACTGGCCGGTGGCGAGAGTCGCAATGTGGTAGTCAGTCTGGCGCTGGACCCTTATGAGGCGAAACGCCCGGTGCTGGACCTGACCTTTAGCGTGCATCACAAAGATGCGCCTGAGGTGCGGGCCGAGCAGGGTAATAAATTCTTCAGTGGTCGCTAAGCCAGTGCAGCAATTTGATTTCTCTACCCTGCAGCCGGAGCTGATTCTTGATGCGCTACACCACTATGGCCTGGACGTTAGTTCAGGCCTGCTGGCACTGAACAGCTATGAAAACCGTGTCTATCAGTTTAGTGCTTATCGCGATAATGCGGTCAGCGCCGCGCGCTATGTGGTGAAGTTTTATCGCCCGCAGCGCTGGAGTCTGGCGCAGATTCAGGAAGAGCATCAGTTTGCTTTTGAATTGCAGGCTAATGAGGTGCCGGTGGTGGCGCCATTGTGCTTTGATGGTGAGAGTGTGTTGCCGTTTCAGGGCTTTTATTTTGCGGTTTTCCCAAGCCGTGGTGGCCGAACCCTGGAGATCGACAATGACGACCAGCTGGCATTACTGGCGCGCTTTTTAGGCCGGCTGCATCAGGTTGGCCGGCAACAGATGTTTCAGGCCCGCCCCCAGCTGAGCATCGACAGCCATTTGCGGCATAGTCAGCAGGTACTGGCGGCGCTGCCTTTGATCCCATCCTATTTACGCCCGGCCTTTGATTCGGCGCTGCAGCAGGTGATTGCTGAAGCCAGCCGGCAATACCAACCGAAAACCGTGATCCGCTTACACGGTGATTGTCATGCCGGTAATTTGTTTTACAACGGGGAAAGCCCGTTCTTTGTGGATCTGGATGACTGTCGCAGCGGGCCGGCGATGCAGGACCTGTGGATGATGTTAAACGGTGACCGGCAACAGCAGCGTGATACGCTGGAGCTGATGCTGGAAGAATATGAGCAATACTGTGATTTCGACCGGACCGAGCTGAAACTGATCGAACCGCTGCGCGCGATGCGTATGATTCACTACATGGCCTGGCTGGCGCAGCGCTGGCAGGATCAGGCCTTTGTAATGAACTTTCCGTGGTTTGCCACAGACAAATACTGGGAACAACAATGCCTGGCACTAAAAGAGCAGTTGGCATTGTTGCAACAACCACCGTTAAGTCTGGTGCCAGACTACTGAGAATTTGTTAAGCTTGCAGCTAAGCACCAAATAGTCCCGATTAATCAGAGGTTTTAGAATGAAAAAGTGGTTAGTAGCTGCTGCGGCAGCTGTGCTGTTACCCCTGTCTGCCGTTGCCAGTAATTTCCAGGTCGGTAAGCACTATGAAGTGATTGCCGAGCAGAAAACCGCCAAGCCGGAAGTAAAAGAATATTTCTCATTCTTCTGCGCTGGTTGTTACGCTTTTGAGCCTATTGCCCAGCGCCTGGCGCAGTCTCTGCCGGACGGGGTAGAGTTTAAAAAATTCCATGTTGATTTTATTCGCGCTGCGTCACCGGAAATTCAAAATGCGCTGGCGCGCGCTTATGTGGTAGCAAAAAATCTGGGTAAAGGTGATCAGGTGTCCACTGCCATTTTTAACCAAATTCACCGCAGCCGGGTGCCGTTTCGCAGCGAAGACGATATCCGTAATCTGGTCCTGATTAACGATATTGATGGTGAAACCTATGATAAAGCCATGCGCAGCTTTGGCGTACGTGGTGCGGTCAATCAGATGATGAAAGAGCAGCAGGAACTGAGCGAGCGCCGCGTGCTGACCGGTGTGCCCATGCTGGTGGTGAATGGCAAATATAAGATCCTGAATGAAAGTCTGAGTCAGCGTAATATGCAGCAGGAAATGCAGCAGTTAGTCGAGTACCTGCTGAGTAAAGACTAATACCCTGTAGTCAGTTCAAATCAAAAGGCCAGCATCATGCTGGCCTTTGTCGTGGTGCGCCGGGCATGGCGCGCA
>NZ_LZEJ01000016.1:0-78432 GCF_001704375.1 Alishewanella sp. HH-ZS
CCCATGCTGGGCGCACACAAAAACAGGCCGCAAAAGCGGCCTGTTACAGTGAAACGCGACTCAGAGATAATCGCGGATCAGCACTTCTGCGATCTGAATACTGTTAGTCGCAGCGCCTTTACGAATGTTATCGGCCACAACCCACATATTTATACCATTTTCATGTGATAAATCCTGACGGATGCGGCCAACAAAGACCTCATCCTTGCCGGTAGCACTGCAAACCTGGGTTGGGAAGTCGGCATTATTTTCCAGTAATACCACACCCGGCGCATTGGCCAGCAGAGCTTTTACCTGCTCTGGCGAAATCGGCATCCGCGTTTCGATATGCACTGCTTCGGCGTGACCATAGAACACCGGTACCCGCACTGCAGTGGCATTTACCGCTATGCTACTGTCGCCCAGAATTTTCTGGGTTTCCCAGTGCATTTTCATTTCTTCTTTGGTGTAACCATTTTCCAGAAACACATCAATCTGCGGAATCACGTTAAAAGCGATTTGCCGGGCAAACTGTCCCTGCTCATCCAGTGGCCGGCCGTTCATCAGCTGTGCAGTTTCGCTGGCCAGGGCTTCTACTGCCGATTGTCCGGCACCACTGACCGACTGATAAGTCGCGACATTGACCCGGCTAATGCCAACGGCATCATGAATTGGCTTTAACGCCACCAACATCTGAATCGTTGAACAGTTGGGGTTGGCAATAATATTGCGGTTACGGTAATCGGCAATGGCCTCTGGGTTAACTTCCGGCACCACTAATGGAATATCCGCTTCGTAACGGAAATGCGAGGTGTTATCAATCACCACACAGCCTGCTTCAGCGGCTTTAGGGGCATAAATCGCCGAGACACTGCCGCCGGCTGAGAAGAGACCAATCTGTGCCTGGCTCCAGTCAAAGGTTTCAGCATCCAGCACCGTCAGCTTTTTGCCCTTAAAGGTCACAGTACCACCGGCCGAGCGGCTGCTGGCCAGCGGGAACAGTTGCGCAACCGGAAAATCACGCTGCTCCAGAATTTCGATTAAATGTTGGCCGACCAGACCGGTCGCGCCCAAAACTGCGACATTGTATTGCGACGCCATGCGGTGCATCCTCTTATTACTGACGACTAAAGCCTAAGGAGTCAAGCCAGGCCGGTAAGGCCGGGCCACTCAGTTGTAGCGCACTGTACTCGCGCCGGGCAGGATAAGACTTTCTGAGCCAGTCAAACCCGTGACCTGTTATATGATACCGGAACAAGGCATCATCCCGCCGCACATCATATAACATCCTGGCGAGATTTTGGACATCTGGAAGCCCAAAATTAGCGGAAAGTTGTAGTTTTTCCATCGCTGGTACCGGTAAGAGCGCGGCCAGACTCATCCGGGGCTGCTGTTGCAGCAGTTCACAGCAGCGCTGATACAGCATTTCGGTGCCCCGCGCCTTGCCTTCGACACTATGACCGGCAATATGCGCCGTGGCCAAATCGCAATAAGGCAGCAGCGGTAACAAAATATCCGGCTCCTGTTCCCACACATCCAGCACCAGCGGCCGACGCTTGCGCTGTTGCGCCGTTAGCAGCGCCTGGTTATCGATCACGGCGCCACGCGAGGCGTTGATAATAGCGCAGTCAGGTTTTAGCTGCGCCAGGTGTACTGCATCCAATAGGTGATAACTGGGATAAGGCCCGGTTTTCTGAAGCGGGGTATGAAAACTGATAATATCGGCCTGCTGACACAAGGTCGTAAAATCAGTATGCGGAAAATCCGGCTCTTGCGCAGCACGCAGCGGATCGCAGAGCAGCAGCGGGATCCCCAGCGCCCTTGCCGCGGTAGCTAAACGTTGGCCGATACTGCCGACCCCGACAATACCCAGCACTTTATGCTGTAATGACCACTGATAGCGCTCAGCCAGAAACCATAAACTACTAAGTACATATTCCAGCACCGACTGGGCATTGCAGCCAGGTGCCGAGCTAAAGCTAATCTGCCGTGAAGCTAAATAGTCCCTATCAACATGTTCAGTACCGATAGTGGCCGTGCCGACAAAACGTAAGCGGTTATTCTGTGACAGCAAGCTGGCATTGACTGGCGTCACCGAACGCACCAGCAGGACATCGGCCTCGCGTAATGCCTCAGCCTGGACGTTCCGGCCATCAAAAGTGGTCACCTCGCCAAGGTCGGCGAAAAATTCGCGCACCAGCGGCATATTTTCATCAGCGTAAATGTTCATTATCGGCCCCGTTGTTCGGATGGGTGCATTCTAGCAAGAAAAGTCGTGTCGCAAGAACTGAACTTGAGCAAGAAAAAAGGCGCTGATGTCAGCGCCTTAAGTTATACCAGCTGCAGTTAGCCGTTATGGCCTTGCATTATGCTTTGTCGCGTTGCATTACCCTTTGTAGCGTTGCATTACTAAGGTGGCATTGGTGCCACCAAAGCCAAAGCTGTTCGACATCACGGTATTTAAGACTGCGTCGCGGGTTTGGGTCACGATATCCAGACCTTTAGCCGCCTCATCCAGTTCACCGATATTGATCGACGGCGCAATAAAGTTATGCTTTAGCATCAGCAGCGAGTAAATGGCCTCATGCACACCGGCCGCGCCCAGCGCATGACCGGTCATCGCCTTAGTCGCACTGATGGCCGGGGTTTTTCCGGCAAAGACTTCCTGGATCGCGCCCAGCTCCTTGACATCACCCACCGGGGTACTGGTGCCGTGAGTATTCAGATAATCAATAGGTGCGTCAACGCCTTGCATCGCCATTTGCATACAACGTACGGCGCCTTCGCCGCTTGGTGCCACCATGTCATAACCATCTGAGGTCGCGCCATAGCCGACAATTTCAGCATAGATGGTCGCACCGCGCGCCAGCGCGTGCTCTAACTCTTCGACCACGACGATACCGCCACCGCCGCTGATCACAAAACCATCGCGATTGGCGTCATAGGTACGCGAGGCCAGCTCAGGGGTGTCGTTGTAACGGCTGGATAAGGCACCCATTGCGTCAAACTCCATCGCCAGTGTCCAGTGCACTTCTTCACCACCACCGGCAAACACGATATCCTGCTTACCCAGTTGGATCAGTTCCATCGCATGGCCGATACAGTGTGCGCTGGTGGCACAGGCTGAACTGATGGAATAGTTTACGCCTTTAATTTTAAATGGCGTGGCCAGACAGGCCGAGCAGGTGCTGGACATGGTCTTTGGCACTGCATAGGGGCCAACCCGTTTTACGCCTTTTTCACGCAGAATATCGGCCGCCTCAACCTGAGTTTTGGACGAAGCGCCGCCCGAGCCAACCACCAAGCCAACCCGCGGATGCGAAATCTGCTCATCGCTTAAACCGGCATCCTGCATCGCTTCCTGCATCGCCAGATAAGCATAGGCAGCAGCATCGCCCATAAAACGCATCGCTTTACGATCAATCAGTTCGCTGGGGTCCAGTTTAATATTGCCCCATACCTGCGATCTTAAACCCAGCTCGGCAAATTCCTCGGCACGGCTGATGCCGGACTTACCCGCTTTTAACGAGGCCAAGACCTCAGCCTGATTATTACCGATACTAGATACAATGCCTAAACCGGTGATCACGGCTCTTTTCATGCTTACTCCCCATGCCTGTCGTTACAGGTACTGAATGTTAAATGTAATCTTTGTGATGCTGCCGCACAGTAACGCCGCAGAATTAATACCGCAATTCTACGGACTTTCACCGCGAAACTGGTCTGCTTTCAGCGCACAGCTGTACTCTGTTTTCAATTTTGCTTCAGGCTGCGGTAAACTACAAGATGAAATTTTGCCAAAGGTTTGTTATGTCTGCCCTATCGCACGCCCGGATCCACTTTAATGCCCAAGGCACCCCGGTTGCCACTGACTTTGACGATATCTATTTTTCCAACGATGGCGGCCTGGCCGAAACGGATTACGTGTTTTTGCAGCAAAACGGTTTACCAGAGCGCTGGCAAAGTCATGCTAGTCCCTGGTTTCATGTGCTGGAAACCGGCTTTGGTACCGGTGCCAATTTTTTACTTTGCTGGCAACGCTTTCGGGAATATCGCCGCCAGTATCCGGATGCCCGCTGTCAGCGGCTGTATTTTAGTAGCTTTGAAAAATACCCGTTAAGCCGCGCCGATCTGACACAGGCACTGAGTGTGCATACGGAGTTAGCCCCACTTTGCCAACAGCTATTGGCCGCCTATCCGCCGGCCACCGCGGGCTGTCAGCGACTATTGTTGGATGGGGGCCTGGTGATGCTGGATCTGTGGCTGGGTGATGTTAATGAGCTCTTACCCACGGTACCGGAGCAGAATCGGGTCGATGCAATCTTCCTTGATGGTTTTGCGCCAGCGAAAAACCCCGATATGTGGCAGCCGGGATTATTTCAGCAGCTATTTCGCTTAAGTTATCCCGGCACCCGCCTTGCCACCTTTACCTGTGCCGGGGTGGTAAAACGCGGCCTAAGCGCAGCGGGCTTTCAGCTTGCCAAGGTAAAAGGCTTTGGTAAAAAGCGCGAAATGCTGATTGCCTGGCATCCTCAGCCGGCTGAGTCGTTATCCACCGACAGGCAGCACAGCGATCCTGTTAGTGCTCCTGTCACCATTGTCGGTGGTGGTCTGGCAGCCTTAACCACTGCCTACGCCCTGCTGCGTCGGGGTATTGCTGTAACGCTACTCTGCGCCGATGCCGAAGTAGCCCAGGGTGCTTCGCATAATCGCCAGGGTGCGCTTTATCCGAATCTGCCAGTTAAGCTCACGCCACAGGGGTTATTTCACTGTCAGGCCTTTTGGCAGGCGCGGCAGTTTTATCAGCACTGTCAGCAACTGGGCTTAGACTTTCCACTGGATTACTGTGGCGTGCTGCATCTGGCCAGCACAGAACAACTGGCTGAGCGGCAACAGAAAATGGCACAGGCAGCGGTCTGGCCAGCTGAGCTACTAAAGTTTGTCGATGCGGCAGCAGCCACTGAGCTCGCTGGTGTGAGTTTGCAGCAGGGCGGCATCTTTTTGCCGCTGGCCGGTTGGCTGGCACCACAAGCCTTTTGCCAGGCATTGTGGCGCTACCTTAGCACCCAGCCAGGCTTTCGTAGCCAGTTTAACTGTCGGGTAGAACAGCTTGCAGCGCATTCTGATGGCTGGCGACTGCATACCGCGACAACGACACTCACCGCACAGCAGCTGCTGGTCGCTAATGGTGCCGATCTAACCCGCTTAGCCCCCTTTGCCGCTCTGCCGGTAAATCGGGTACGCGGTCAGGTTAGCCATGTCGAGGCGCCGGATCTGGCGCCATTGCGCACTGTAATTTGTCATAAAGGTTATTTGACACCTGCCTGGCAAGGACTGCACTGTATTGGCGCCACCTTTGACCGCACAGCAGAAACGGCACAGTTACTGGATGCAGACGATACCCAGAATATTGCCGAGCTGCGGCAACAGTTACAGGCACCTGACTGGAGTCAGCGTTTAATGGTTAACTCGGCGAAAGCCGCTTTTCGGGCGACAGTACCGGATCATCTGCCACTCTGTGGGCGCTACCACCCGGAAAACACTGGCGAGCCGGCACCACTTTGGCTAAATGTCGGTCTGGGTGCCCGCGGCTTGTTATTTGCACCGCTATTGGCTGAGTACTTAGCCGCTGTAATCAGTGGTGAACCGCGGCCACTTAGCCAGAGCACAGCGAACTTACTGAGCCCGGCACGCTTTAATAAAAAAGCGGCGACTTGACCCTAATTATTTGCTAGAGTTTTTATTACAGGAAACTAATCAAGGAATTGCTATGTCTGGTCGTAAGTTAGGTTTCGCCGTGCTGGTATTGGCAAGCTGCCTGCTCAGTATCGGGATGGCGCAAGCTACCGAGTTTCAGCGCATCCCACTGCCGGCCGATGCCCGTGAACAGCTGAGACTGGAACAAAAGCTGCCGGCCGTGCTGCACTTTTACAGCCGCGCCAGTCAGCAAGAATTACTCAGCTTTTACCAGCAGCATCTCGGGCAACCAAGCCAGCAAAAAGTCGTGGCGGGTCAGCTACAGCTAAATTTTCCGCGTAATGGTGAGCAAATCCGCGTGATTATCGCCGAGCGCAACGGCTGGCGCGATGTATCCTTGATGGTAGAGCGACGTTAAACAGACGGCAAGGTCGAAGTCTGCATCAGGGCCTATTAACGCTTGCATTGCTGTCAAGGTTAACACGCCCTAGGGCTTTGCCATTTGCAATACTAAACGGCGGTTAACTGCCCGCCCCAGAGCACTGTCGTTTGGCGCCACATGCCGGCGCTCACCAAAACCCTCAATTTGCACCTTGTCTGGCGCCACGCCGGCGGCAACTAAGAAGTCTTTAATTTTCTGTGCCCGCTGCACTGATAACTGTTCATTCATCCATCGACCGCCCAGGCTGTCGGTATAGCCTTGCAGATCAATCGATTCAATTTCCTGATCGTATTTCAGATACTCCGCGATCTGGCTTAAACGGCGACGTGATTCGCGGGTCAGTTGATCACCACCGCTCTCATAACTTAATACCGTAAAAGCGATATCCTCAAAGCTATAGGGTAACAACCCGGCGATACAGTGGCTAAAGGCCTGATATTGGGTTGGAAATTGCACCGGATTCAGTGCCGCCACCACCTTATCGTACGGGCTGTACCAATCACTGTAATAGAAGGTCGGGCTAAAACCCTGCTCCAGTTCGGTCAGCAAGGTCCAGGCGGTTTTCTTCGGTAAATCACCATTAAACTGCTTTAACAGTCGCATACTGGCCAGGGTTTTGGTTTTTTCGCCGGCACGCCACTGTGGCGGGACTGACAGCACCTCCGCCAGACCATAACTATCAGGCCGGCGCAGCATCTGTAATTCAAAGTCCATATTCAGACTTTTACCGGCAGCACTGCGAAACACCGCCTTGCCAAAATTCGGGATCTCATGCTCCAGCTGGCATTGCAGAGGCGTATTACTGCTTAGCTGCCAACGCGATTGCTCAATAGTGGCGGAATATTGACGCCACTGGCTGGGAGTTGCTGCCAGCTGGCCTGCCGTCAAAACCGCACTGATACTAAAGATTAGCGTTATCGCCCGCATGTACTGCCCCATTGTTTGCAAAAGAACCTCCCGCTTCGTAACGACCATAGCAAGCATTATGCCCAAAACAAGACCTATCGCATTTTTTTTGGCATAATGCCGGCCTCTGACTGCTACGGTGACTCTATGACCTCAACACCTTCTGCTGCGACAAAGGCCACGGCTTCAGGCGCAACTAAAAGCGCTTCTCTATTAGCCCAGCGTTTTCGCGGCTACTACCCTGTTGTTATCGACGTCGAAACGGCAGGCTTTAATCCAAAAACCGATGCCTTGCTCGAAATTGCGGTAAATCTGCTGGAAATGGATGCAGAGGGCCAGTTAAAGCCCGGCAAAACCCTGCATTTTCATGTTGATCCTTTTGCCGGCGCCAATTTGGACGCCAGCTCACTGGCATTTAACGGCATCGATCCCTTCAACCCGCTGCGCGGTGCCGTGCCTGAGCGCGAGGCCATTACTGAAATTTGTAAAGCCGTGCGCAAAGCGCAAAAAGACGCCGGCTGTCAGCGCTCTGTGCTGGTCGCACATAATTCGGCTTTTGACCAAGGCTTTTTTAATGCCGCGATCAGCCGCTTAAATTATAAACGCTCGCCGTTTCATGCTTTTGTTTCGTTTGATACCACCAGCCTGGCGGCGCTGGCGCTCGGACAAACGGTCCTGGCCAAGGCCTGCCAACAGGCGGGAATTGCCTTTAATGCCAAAGAAGCCCATAGCGCTCTGTATGACACCGAGCGTACCGCGGAGCTGTTCTGTTACATCGTTAATAAATGGCAGCAACTGGGAGGCTGGCCACTAAGCAATGCGCTACCGGCCGATGAGGAACAGGACGAAGAGACTGAAAACACGGCATAACGGATATGCCGTGTCTTACTGAAGGTTTATTCCGCCGCTGGCTGTTCGGCTTTAAACTTTTCTGCAGTGGCTTTAATCAGCGGTTGTAACTCGCCACGCTGAAACATTTCCAGCACGATATCACAACCACCAATCAGCTCGCCCTCGACCCACAGCTGCGGGAAAGTCGGCCAGTTAGCGTATTTTGGCAGCTCGGCCCGGATATCCGGATGCTGCAGAATGTCGACAAAGGCAAACTGCTCACCACAGGCAATCAGCGCTTGTGACGCCTGAGCCGAAAAGCCACAACTGGGGAATTTTGGCGAACCCTTCATATACAGCAGGATCGGGTTGTCGGCGATTTGTTGTTTGATTTTGTCTAACGTTTCCATTACTACCTCTCGGATTAAGATCAAAGTTGGCCTATTTTACTCCTTCTGCCCCTCGCCCGCACTTGAGATTTGCAGAAAGTGCCCAATATTGTCTGAACCAACAACAGCGCCTGCGGCTATAATGATTGCAGGCAAACGCAGGCCGGCAAGGATAAAACTTGAGTATTTTAGTCAGGTTTTGTAGTCTACGCCATGCAGACACTTTAAACAACGAACGGAGAGCTACAATGGCCTTTGAATTACCCGCCTTACCATACGCAAAAGATGCTTTAGTGCCGCATATTTCTGCTGAAACCCTGGAGTATCACCACGGTAAGCACCACAACACCTACGTCGTTAAGCTGAATGGTCTGATTGAAGGCACGCCTTTTGCCAGCCAGTCATTAGAAGAAATTATCCGTAACAGCGAAGGTGGCGTATTTAACAACGCAGCTCAGGTGTGGAACCATACGTTCTATTGGCACTGCTTATCACCAAATGGTGGCGGTCAACCAACTGGTGCCCTGGCCGATGCCATCAACGCCAAGTGGGGCTCTTTCGATGCCTTTAAAGCCGCCTTTAATGACAAAGCCGTCAATAACTTCGGTTCCAGCTGGACCTGGTTAGTGAAAAAAGCGGATGGCAGCCTGGATATTGTCAATACCAGCAACGCCGGCACACCAATTCAAGACGCCGCAGTAACGCCAATTATCACAGTTGACCTGTGGGAGCACGCTTACTACATCGACTACCGCAATGCCCGCCCAACTTACCTGGATGCATTCTGGGCCCTGGCGAACTGGGAATTTGCTGCAGCGAACTTCGCTAAGTAACGCTGCAATTCCTGCCTCTGATACCCGGCCACTGCCGGGTATTTTTTTATCTGCGCTCCTGCCCCGTTCGGGCTGAACCTTTTACCAACACTTTAGCTCAAAAAAGCAACTGAACCCTTTATCGAGACAAAGCGTACCATTACCCAGTAACGATTTTTTACTGAAACATTGGGCAAAACAGCGCTTTAGTGTCTACCCTTAAAGTGAGTAGTTTGGGCGTTAGCTGCCAATACGGGTAACTAATACGGCTGCCCAACTAGCGTAAAAGTTGTCATGCCGGACGATGGGCTGGAGGTATTTATGGGGATCTTTGAGCATTTCAGAACCAGGTACGAAACCACCAAAGAAGAGGAAATGAGCCTGCAGGAGTTTCTGCAGCTGTGTAAAAAAGACAAAAGCTGCTACAGCAGTGCCGCTGAACGTCTGCTGCAGGCGATTGGCGAACCCGAGCTGATTGATACTTCGCAGGACTCTAAGCTCAGCCGCCTGTTTTCAAACCGCCTGATCGCCCGCTACCCTGCCTTCCATGAATTTTACGGTATGGAAGAGGCCATCGAACAAATCGTTTCCTATCTCAAGCATGCGGCGCAAGGACTGGAAGAGCGCAAACAAATCCTCTATTTACTGGGGCCTGTGGGTGGCGGTAAATCGTCGCTGGCCGAAAAGCTGAAAGCCCTGATGCAGCAAGTCCCGATTTATTACCTGAAGGGCTCGCCGGTACAGGACCACCCGCTGTGTCTGTTCGATGCAGCGGAGGATGGCGCCCTGCTGGAGCAGGAATATGGCATCCCCAAACGCTATCTGCGAGCCATTATGTCACCCTGGGCCAGTAAAAGATTGCATGAATTCAATGGCGATATCAGTCAATTCCGGGTGGTGAAACGCAATCCCTCTATTCTGGATCAACTCGCCATCGCCAAAACCGAACCGGGAGATGAAAACAATCAGGATATTGCCGCCCTGGTCGGTAAAGTCGATATCCGTAAGCTGGAGCACTTTGCCCAAAACGATCCCGATGCCTACAGCTATTCCGGTGCGCTTTGCCGTGCCAATCAGGGCCTGATGGAATTTGTGGAGATGTTCAAAGCGCCAATTAAGGTGCTGCATCCACTGCTGACCGCGACCCAGGAAGGTAACTACAATGGCACCGAAGGGCTGGCGGCCCTGCCGTTTGATGGCATTATTCTGGCACACAGTAACGAGTCCGAATGGCAAACCTTCCGCAACAATAAGAACAACGAAGCCTTCCTGGACCGGGTTTATATTGTCAAAGTGCCTTATTGTTTGCGCGCCAGTGAAGAAATGAAAATTTACCAGAAACTACTGGAGCACAGCGAACTCAGTCAGGCGCCTTGTGCCCCCGGTACCCTCAGCTCGCTGGCGCAGTTTGCGGTATTATCCAGACTGAAAACGCCGGAAAACTCCAGTATCTACTCCAAAATGCGGGTGTATGACGGCGAAAGCTTGAAAGATACCGATCCCAAAGCCAAGTCCTATCAGGAGTATCGCGACTTTGCTGGTGTCGATGAGGGTATGACCGGTTTATCGACCCGCTTTGCTTTTAAGATCCTGTCACGGGTATTTAATTTTGACTCGACCGAAGTTGCCGCCAACCCGGTACACCTGTTTTATGTGTTGGAACAGCAAATTGAACGGGAGCAATTTCCGGCAGACACCGCAGAACGCTATCTGGAGCACCTGAAAGGCTACCTGATCCCGAAATATGTCGAGTTTATTGGTAAAGAAATTCAAACCGCTTATCTGGAATCCTATTCGGAGTATGGGCAAAACATCTTTGATCGCTATGTTATCTATGCCGATTTCTGGATCCAGGATCAGGAATACCGGGACCCGGAAACCGGTCAACTGTTTGATCGGGCGGCGCTGAATGCCGAGCTGGAGAAAATTGAAAAGCCAGCCGGCATCAGTAATCCAAAAGATTTCCGCAACGAAATAGTCAATTTTGTGCTGCGGGCCAAGGCCAAAAACAATGGCAAGAATCCGCTGTGGACCAGTTACGAAAAACTACGCACGGTGATTGAGAAAAAAATGTTTTCCAGCACCGAAGAACTGTTACCTGTCATTTCCTTTAATGCCAAAACCAGTACCGAGGATCAGAAAAAGCACGACGACTTTGTTAACCGGATGATGGAGAAAGGCTATACCCGTAAACAGGTCCGGCTGCTGTCGGAATGGTATTTACGGGTACGTAAATCACAGTAGCTCCGGAGGGTGTATGGCGCATTTTATCGATCGCCGTTTAAATGGTAAGAATAAAAGCGCGGTAAATCGCCAGCGCTTTATCCGGCGCTATAAACAGCAGATTAAACAGGCCGTATCGGACGCCATCAGTAAACGCAGCGTAACTGACCTGAGCAGTGGCGAGAGTATCAGTATTCCGGCACGTGACATTACTGAGCCGTTTTTTCATCAGGGACAGGGCGGCGTAAAGCAACGGGTGCATCCGGGTAACGACCAGTTTAGCCCCGGCGATCGTATTCCCAGACCACAAGGCGGTGCGGGCGGCAGTGGCAAAGGTGATGCCAGCGCCGATGGTGAAGGTAGCGATGACTTTGTGTTTGCCATTTCCAAGGACGAATATCTGGATCTGTTGTTTGAAGATCTGGCACTACCGGATTTAAAATATAATCAACTGGATAAACTGGTGCAGTATAAAACGGTCCGCGCTGGTTACCGGGCCGAGGGGGTACCCGCCAATATTGATATCGTGCGCTCGTTACGTGGTTCGCTGGCGCGCCGCATCGCCATGTCAGCGGATAAAAAGCAACAGTTAAGGCAAGCCGAGGCTGAATTGGCCGAGCTGGAACTGGCCGCAGTGCCAGATGAACTGGCACGACGCGCGCTATTGGAGCGGATCAGTGAACTAAAACAGCGACTTGCGGCAGTACCTTTTATTGATAGCTTTGACCTGCGCTTTCGTAACTATCAGAAAAAACCAGAGCCAACCAGTAAGGCGGTGATGTTTTGTCTGATGGATGTCTCTGGCTCAATGGACCAGGCTACCAAAGAGATGGCTAAACGCTTTTATATTCTGCTGTACCTGTTCTTAAGCCGCAGCTATAAAAATGTTGAAGTGGTCTATATCCGTCACCACACGCAAGCTAAGGAAGTGGATGAGCAGGAGTTTTTTTACTCCCAGGAAACCGGCGGTACCATTGTTTCCTCGGCCTTAAAATTGATGCAGGAAATCATTGCCAAGCGCTTTAATCCGCAAGAGTGGAATATTTACGCCGCCCAGGCTTCAGATGGCGATAACTGGGCAGAAGACAGTCCGCTTTGTGCCGAATTGCTAAGTAAACAGATCCTGCCAGCGGTACGTTATTACGCCTATATCGAAATTACACCACGGGCACATCAGTCACTGTGGGAGCAATATGAACGCCTGCGGGCAAGTCAGCCGAAGCTGGCGCTGCAGCATATCCGTGAGGTGAGCGATATCTACCCGGTATTCCGGGAGCTATTTAAAAAACAGGCAGCCTGATCGAGGGAGGCAAAATGCGTAGTGTCGCCTTAAGCAAAGGGCCTTGTCTGCCAGACGGGCCAGACTGGAGTTTCGAACTGTTAACCCAGTATCAGCAGGAGATCGCCCGGGTCGCGGCCTATTATCAGCTGGACACTTACCCCAATCAAATCGAGGTAATCAGCGCCGAGCAGATGCTGGATGCTTATTCCAGTATCGGCATGCCGATTGGTTATCATCACTGGTCTTTTGGTAAGAAATTTATCCAAAGTGAGCAACAGTACAAAAGAGGCTATATGGGGCTGGCCTATGAAATCGTTATTAACTCCGATCCCTGCATTGCCTATCTGATGGAAGAAAACACCTTGCCAATGCAGGCACTGGTGATGGCCCATGCCTGTTATGGTCATAATTCGTTTTTCAAAAACAACTATTTATTCCGCACCTGGACCGATGCCAGCTCCATTATCGATTATCTGGTATTTGCGAAAAACTATGTCAGCCAGTGTGAGGAAAAATATGGTATTGGCGAAGTAGAGGATTTTCTCGACTCCTGCCATGCGCTGATGAACTATGGTGTGGATCGCTATAAAAGACCACAGAAGATCTCGATGGCCGAAGAGCAGCGCCGGCAGCAGGAGCGGGAAGCCTTTTTGCAATCCCAGGTCAATGAACTCTGGCGCACACTACCGGCAAAGGCCAACAGCAATCCGGCCGAGGCGCGTTTTCCAGCCGAACCACAGGAAAATATCCTGTACTTTATCGAGAAAAATGCACCACTGTTAAAACCCTGGCAGCGTGAACTGGTGCGTATCGTACGCAAGATCTCGCAATACTTTTACCCGCAAAAACAAACCCAGGTAATGAACGAGGGCTGGGCGACGTTTTGGCACTATACCTTGCTGCAGCATTTGTATGATGAAGGCCGGGTCAGTGATCGCTTTATGCTGGAAGTGTTACACAGCCACACCAGCGTAGTATTGCAACCGCCTTACAACAGTAAATACTATTCCGGCATTAACCCCTATGCGCTGGGTTTTGCCATCTTTACCGATCTGCGGCGCATCTGTGAACAGCCCACTGCGGAGGATCGTGAATGGTTTCCGCAACTGGCCGGCAGCGACTGGCTGGAAAGCCTGCATTTTGCAATGCAAAACTTTAAAGATGAGAGCTTTATCAGCCAGTATCTGTCACCTAAGGTGATCCGGGATTTTCATCTGTTTGCCATTACTGACGATAGCCAGGACAGCAGCCTGGAAGTCAGTGCGATCCATAATGCCGAAGGTTATCAACAGATCCGGCAAATGCTGTCGGCGCAATATAATCTGAGCCAGCTGGAGCCAAATATTCAGGTGCGGCAAGTGAATATCAGCAGTGATCGGGCTTTAACGCTGCGCTATACCCCGCATAACGAAATCCCATTGGGCGGCGCTATTGAACAGTTGATGCGGCATTTACACCGGCTGTGGGGCTTTGAAGTCGTACTTGAGCAACTCGATCATAATAACCAACTCAGTGTGCTGGCACGCTGTCCGACACCACATCACCCCTGACGGAACAGTGCGTTTTCGGCTATAAGGTGTCATGGAAGCGAGTAACCTGATTCCGACCTGCTGCTTTTGAGTGGTACAGCGCTTTATCCGCAGCATCTAGCCACTGCAAATAATCCTGCATCGTTATCGCGCGCTCCGCTAAACCAAAACTCATTGTTAATTTGATCGTGTGAGATTGAAAACTGAGTTCTAATTGCTCCACTTTGCGTCTAATTCGTTCAGCCAAGTAGCTTGCTTGATCCGCTGTGGTATCCAGCAATAGAAGCGCAAACTCTTCACCACCATAACGACCAGGTAAATCAGTGCTGCGTAGACTCTTGCGAATCACTTCGGCTACAGCTTTGATTACTATATCGCCTGCAGCATGGCCGTAGGTATCATTAATCCGCTTAAAGTGATCAATATCACACATGATCAGGCTACTGGTGTGCTGCGAATAGCGCTGCAAACGGTTAAATTCTAATTTCAAACTTTCTTCCCAATTTCCACGATTTCGCATCTGGGTCAGATAGTCCGTCGTCGACAACTGGCGCAATTGGCCATTCATTGACTGTAATTCCAGTTTACTCACGGCGGCATCGGTCACATCATAGATAATGAAACATAGGTGACTGACCTGACCACGACTATCTGTTAATGGAAAGATGGTGCTGTTTTGATACATATAGTCCGCGTGCCCGGTGATTGAGCGATAGTTCTTAAAGCGGAAAATATAGGGTCGTTGCTCCCAAATGGTAAAAGCACGGTTCTTCAGCAGAAAAACTGGCTCACATTTGCGGCGCAGCCAGTCTTCATCAATTTCAGAGAATAAATCAAACAACTGTCTGTTGCGGACTTGCCGTGGAAGCAAACCACTGTGGTTTTCCATAAAACCATTCCAGAGTTGGATCCGATATGAGGTATCTACCACGACCAGACCAACGTCGACGGTTTGCAACATATCCATTAGCCAATGAAGTTCGGAAGCGCCAAGCTCTTCTATGGTCATTCTGCATCATCCATTAAAAATGCCAGTTTATAACGAAAAGTTTTTAAACTGTCTTCGGTAAACAACAAGAGCAAATCACAATGAATATGAAAACCTTCAATCCCATAACTTAACTCTATCGTTAGAGTCCGCCGCCAGCGTTTAGCATTAGCTTTAATCAGTTCGGTAACGGGTGCATGTTGCCCCAATACCACAGGGTGTCCCTGGCTGAAGCTTATATCCAATTGTTCCGCAATACCTTTTAACACCGCACCAATCAGAATATTGGCGACATCCATCAGCAATTCTAATTCAGCTGCAGTATTCAGCTCACCCTGATAATTTAACAAACGTGCTATATCAGCAAAACTGGAGTCTGTTAAGATCAATAATGCTTCGCCAGCAATACCGCTACCGATAAAGCCCTGACAAATCCCCGATGTTTGACTATCGGGTGCAACTGAAGCCAATGCCATCGTCAATTCACTAACTTCGATTAAATTGACATTCGGGATCGGTAATTTGACAAACACATTCAACAAACGCGCTAATAAATCTCCGGCTTGACCCATGGCAACGTTAGCAACTTCCTGAAAGACATCGCGTAATTCTGCATCCAGTTGCGTTAACTCTTCGATAACAGGCGGAGTCGGTACTGCAACTTTTGGGTTGACAGCGACCGTTGTCTGCAATAATGCTGCAAGCTGTGCACTATCTACTGGCTTTTTTAGAAAAGCCTTAGCACCCAGAGCCATCACCCTGTCATAAGCCTCAGGCTGGATATCGCCTGAAACCACAACAATTTGTAGCGGTAACTTGTGTTTTTGTAGCTCAGCCAGCACCTGATAACCGTCCATTACGGGCATATTCAAATCAAGAAATAACCAGTCAAATGCGTACTTCTTCAGTGTTGCCAAGGCCTCCGCACCATGTCCGGCGAAGCGAATGGTACTCTGCCAATCATGTGGTAAAATCCGGGCCAGTTGTTTTCTGGCCAGGTTGGAGTCATCGCAAATTAATACAGCAGGGATCATAACTTTCTTGCCTTAATGCGGTCTGACCCTATCATAACGTTGATTGACTTTTGGAGCAGCAAAATGTTTATAAAAAGAAAAAATAATACCAAGATACTATTTACGCTGATGCTGGCAGCTGCGGCTTTTTTCTCACAAGCTATTGATATTACAGCAAACCTGCCGGCGAGGATCAGTGATGTTAAAGCGGGTGGCCAACAAATTGTCTTGCTTGGCGATGAATTGAAAGTGGGTCAACAGGCCCCAGATTTCAGAGTTGTGGACAATAGTTTTAAGCCAGTCCGCTTATCTGACTTTCAGGGTAAAACCTTAATGCTTAGCATAGTACCCAGTATTGACACAGGCATTTGCTCATTACAGACAAAACGTTTTAATGAAGAAGTCGCTAAGTTACCCGACTCCGTCCAGTTGTTGACCATCAGCACGGATTTACCCTTTGCACAGAAGCGTTTCTGCGAGCAAGAGCAGGTAAATAACATGGCAGTCCTGTCGGACGCAGTGTGGCGAGACTTTGGCAGCAATTATGGTTTGTTAATTAAAGATATGGGCCTATTAACCCGGGCAATCATTATCATTAATCAGCAAGGTAAGGTCGCTTACCTGCAGCTGGTACCAGAACTGGCGCAAGAACCGGATTACGACGCCGCATTACAGGTCTTACGCCAGACTATTGGCAGTTAAACGAAAAAACCCGGTCAGCACCGGGTTCTTGCATCGCATACCGTCACTTTAGCCCAGTAATGAGATAAGCTGCTGACTGACACGCTCAACCGGCTGGGTACCATCCAGGTGATGGTAACGGGTTTCACCCCGCTCAGCCGCTTTACGGTAGTAACCAACCAATAATTCGGTTTGCTCATGGTAAATGGCCAGCCGTTTGCGTACCGTTTCTTCTACATCGTCCGCCCGGATCACTAAGTCTTCACCGGTTTCGTCGTCTTTACCGGCTACCTTTGGCGGGTTATATACCAGGTGATACACCCGGCCTGATGCCGGATGCACCCGACGACCACTCATCCGCTCTACAATCACATCATCCGGTACATCAAACTCAATCACATGATCAACCTTGATCCCAGCTTCCTGCATCGCATCAGCCTGCGGAATAGTGCGTGGGAATCCGTCTAATAAGAAACCTTTGGCACAATCGGCTTTGGCTACACGTTCTTTTACCAGACCAATAATAAGCTCATCCGATACCAACTGGCCGGCATCCATAATCTTTTTCGCGGCAACCCCCAGCTCCGAGCCTTCTTTAATCGCGGCCCGTAACATATCACCAGTGGAAATTTGTGGGATACCGTACTTATTCATCAGAAACTGTGCCTGAGTTCCTTTACCGGCACCCGGGGCGCCCAACAAAATTATGCGCATAGCCTTTACCCTCTTATCCTGGGATTAATCTGTAATTTTTACCGGGTCTAATCTTTGCATAATGCGCCGGGTGAAACAAGAAATTTGTCAACTGGTGCTACCTGACACTGCGCCAATCCTCGCCTTTAGTCGATAGCTTGAGCAGAGCAGCCAATTCAGCAGTGAATCGCTGGCAAAGGGTAAAAAATGGCTATTTTGTTGCCCTTGCCAACGTAGTTCTGCGACTAAAGTCTGAAGCGTTTTACCAGCTCCTGCAGTTGCTCTGCCAGCCTCGACAGCGCAGTGCTGGCTTGCGCCGATTGACTGACATTATCATTGGTTTGGTAGGCTACATCACTGATTTTATGAAAATTTTGATTAATATCCCGTGATACTACGGTTTGTTGTTCAGTTGCCGTAGCAATCTGATGGGTAGTACTGCTAATCAGCTCAACCGCTTCATAAATTGCCGCTAATGCCTGATCAGCCGCCGTGGCACGTTCGGCGGTATTTTGCGCCGCTTTCTCGCTGTGCTCCGTAGCCTTCACCGCGTTCTCAGTGCCCTGCTGCAGCTTATCAATCATTTGTTTAATTTCAGTCGTAGAATCCTTAGTTCGGCTGGCCAGGGTACGAACCTCATCTGCCACTACAGCAAAACCGCGACCACTTTCACCGGCGCGCGCGGCTTCAATGGCTGCATTAAGCGCCAACAGATTCGTCTGCTCGGCGATACTTTCAATCACCTGTAGAATATTACCGATCTGATCACTGTCGTGCTTTAACAAACGAATAATAGCTGCCGCACCGCTAACATTATCCGATAATTCAGCCAGATCCCGAAGCGTGGTACTTACCACCTGACGCCCGGTGTTACTTTGCTGCTCAGCCATCGCAGCCGCATCCGCCGCTTGCTGGGTATTACGCGACACCTCTTCCAGAGTACTGGTCATTTCGTTCATCGCTACCGCAGCGCTGCTGATTTCCGTATTTTGTTGCTGCATCCCCTCACTGGTTTGCTGATTAATCTGCGACAGCTCAGTCGCCGCTGCCGCGACCTGATCCGAGTAATGACTGACATCGGCGAGCATTTGTTTTAAGCGTTGTTGCATCTGAGCAATTGCAGCCAACAAACTCTGTTGATCTCCAACGCGCAGCTTGATACTGCCACTTAAATCCCCCTCAGCAACCCGCTGTACCACAGCAGCAGCATACTCCGGCTCGCCGCCAAGAGTGCGGGTTACTTTTTTTACTAACCAGAGACAGACGATAGTTGCTACCCCTAATACCAACATGGCGGCAATCACCAGTGTCCAAAACATTGCCCGCACCTCTGCCAGCGCTTCCTGCTGCCGACTTTCCAGCACCAGGCTCCAACCCAGCATCGGCATAAACTGATAACTGCCAATCACCGCGGTGCCGGCAGCATTTTGATATAAGCCAACACCACTTTGCTGTTGTTTAGTCGCCGCCGCAGCCTGAGTCGTTAATTCGGTATCTTTCGGTACTGAGGGCGCAGTGGTAATCGCCTTACCCGCTGTATCCAGCAGGTAAATCTCGGTATAATTGTTGCGGCTAAGTTCATTGACTTTAGCAAAGATCGTATCCAGCTTTACCGCACCACGCATGACGGCGACAATCTGATTTTTCTGGCGAATAGGGATAGCTACGGTACTGACTGTCTGACCGGTCGCGCGTGACACAACTGGCTGTGAAAAGGTATTCTGACCGGCAATCGCCTGCTTAAACCAGGCTCGGTCGGCTACATTAAAGTTATTGGCTTCAGTTTCTGTCAGGGCTTTTGCCTGACCGTTGGCAAAACTGACGCCGGCCATGCCGATGCCATCTGGGCCAACCACAAAGATGGTGTCATAAAAGCCGCTGTTTTGTGCCAATTGCAGCATCAGTTCAGTTGCCAGAGGTAAATCCAACTGCTGGACGGATGGCAAAGTCGCCAGAAAACGCATTTCTTCCTGTCGTACCAGCAGCCAATCGGTAAAAGCCTGGGCATTTAGCTCTGCCGCACTTTGCAGGGAGCTCACGACGCCTTGAGTTTGTGATTCCTGATAGCGAAAAAAGAGTAAGCTGGTCAGCAACAAAATGGCTGCCAAAAACAACGAAATCATACTAAGGGTCAAACGGCCGCCAAAGCCAAGACGTTGCCATAACTGCTGCATAGATCACCTGTCTGTCGTTATTATGTTACTTAATAAAGTATAGACAGCGCAGACAGTAATAAAATGATGCAGAATAAGTTATCCGAACAATAAGCGTAAATAAGGGCTGGTCAGGCCAGCCCTTTTGGGGATATAGAATGGTTTATTTAGCCAAAGATAGTAGCAGGCTATTTAAGCGGGTGACAAAGCTGGCCGGATTTTTCAGGCTGCCACGCTCGGCCAGTAATGCCTGTTCAAACAGCACTTCCGCCCATTGCTGGAAGCGACTTTCGTCCTGCTCATCGGCGATATGTTTCACCAGTTGATGCTCCGGATTCAGCTCAAAAATCGGTTTCACCTCTGGCACCTTCTGCCCTACCGATTCCATCAGCTTGATCATCTGGGTGCTCATATCAAACTCATCGGTCACCACACAGGCCGGGCTGTCGGTTAGACGATGGCTAACCTTAACATCTTTAACCTGCTCACCCAGCGCCTTTTTAAAGCGCTCCAGCACTGAGGCAAAGGCTTCTTCGGTTTTCTTCTGTTCTTCTTTGGTTTGCTCGTCATCCAGTTTCGACAAGTCCAAACCACCTTTGGCAACAGAGCGGAACTTCTTACCGTCGAATTCCGGCAGATGCTGCATCAGCCACTCATCGATGCGATCGGATAACAGTAATACTTCCAGCCCCTTCTTGCGGAACACTTCCAGATGTGGGCTGTGTTTCGCCGCTTCATGGCTATCCGCGACCAGGAAATAAATCTCGTCCTGGCCTTCTTTCATCCGGCTGACATAGTCGGCCAGTGCTACGTTTTGCGCACTGCTGTCGTTATGGGTAGAGGCGAAACGCAGCAAGGCGGCAATTTGCTCTTTATTGGCGAAATCTTCTGCCGGGCCCTCTTTTAGCACCTGACCAAACTCATTCCAGAACAGCTGATACTGCTCGCTGTCTTTAGCCAGCTTCTCCAGCATTTTCAGCGCGCGGCTGCTACAGCCTTTGCGCAGGCTCTGGCTGACTTTGGTATCCTGCAGAATTTCACGCGATACGTTCAGCGGCAGATCGCTGGAATCCAACACCCCCTTGATAAAGCGCAGGTAGCTTGGCATAAACTGCTCGGCATCATCCATAATAAAGACGCGCTGTACATAGAGCTTCAAGCCATGCTTGGCTTCACGGTTCCACATATCAAAGGGCGCTTTCTTCGGCACATACAACAGGCTGGTGTAGTTGTTGTTCCCCTCAACCTTGTTATGGCTCCAGCTTAACGGCTCGCTCCAGTCGTGGGAAATATGCTTATAGAACTCTTTGTATTCGTCATCAGTGATTTCTGACTTATCACGGGTCCACAGTGCTGTGGCCTTATTCACTGCCTGCCAGTGACCTTCGGTCGCCGGGATTGTTTCGCCGTCTTCTTCACGCTCCGGCGTGCCTTCCTGCCACATTTCCACCGGAATCGAGATATGATCTGAATACTTAGTGACGATACTTTCAACTTTCCAGCGACTTAGGAACTCATCCTCGCCATCACGCAGGTGCAGCACGATCTCGGTACCGCGACTGGCTTTATTGATCTTGCTAATGGTGTAGTCACCCTCACCGGCCGACTCCCACTCTACGGCGCTATCTGCCGGCAGACCAGCTTTACGGGTACGCACTGTAACCTTATCGGCTACGATAAAAGCAGAATAGAAACCCACACCAAACTGACCGATTAACTTGGAATCTTTACTCTGATCACCTGACAGCTGGGAGAAAAACTCTTTGGTGCCGGATTTGGCGATTGTACCCAAATGGGCAATGACGTCGGCCTCATCCATACCGATACCGTTATCGCTGATAGTCAGGGTACGCGCCTGCTCATCCAGGCTGATCCTTACCCGCAACTCGCCATCATCACCGTATAAGCTACTGTCTGATAAAGCTAAAAAGCGCAGTTTGTCGGCAGCATCCGAGGCATTGGATACCAATTCACGCAGGAAGATTTCTTTGTTGGAATACAGCGAATGGATCATCAGCTGCAAAAGTTGTTTTACTTCTGCCTGAAAGCCATGAGTTTGCTTCTGGCCAGCAGCGTTGGCAGTGGTCTCACTCATCTTGGGGTCCTCTATAGGTATAACGAGACAAAAAGACGGCGCGGCGCGCCGATAACAGCACCAGATATGGGGGTATTCAGGATGATTTCAAGAGTGGATTAAAAGCGCTGATTAAAAACGTTTACGCCCGGATAAGGCATGCGCCAGGGTAGAACCGTCGATATATTCCAGCTCACCGCCGACCGGCAACCCTTGCGCCAGGCGGGTGACGGTACACTGATATTGCTGACACAGCTCAGCAATATAAAACGCCGTGGCTTCCCCTTCGACCGTCGGATTGGTAGCTAGAATCACCTCAGTGATGCCGCCACTGGCCAGTTGCTTGGCCAGTAAGTCAAGGCCGAGTTGCTCCGGGCCTATGCCATCGAGCGGCGATAAATAGCCCATTAGCACAAAGTAGCGCCCCTGAAACTGGCCGGTTTGCTCGATGGCCAATTGATCAGCGGCCGAGCCAACAATACACAGCGTTTCTGCATTAGCCCGTCGCGGATCACTACAAATACTGCACAGTGCCTGTTCGCTAAAGGTTCGGCATTGTTGACACTGCCCAATCCCGGTCATGGCTGCGCTCAGGGCGGCGCCAAGCCGGGCACCACCACTGCGGTTACGCTCCAGCAGCTGCAACGCCATGCGTTGGGCTGATTTGGGCCCAACACCCGGTAACACTCGCAGTGCGTCAATCAGCTGCTGTAACAGCGGCGGGAGCTTAGCCATAATGCTTAGAACGGCAGCTTCATGCCCGGTGGCAATTGTAAGCCGCCGGTGATCTTGGCCATTTGTTCTTTATTATTTTCTTCAACCCGACGCACAGCATCGTTTAACGCAGCCGCGATCAGATCTTCCAACATTTCTTTATCATCGCTCATCAGGCTATCATCAATACTGACGCGACGTACGTTATGGTTACCGGTCATAGTGACCTTCACCAGACCGGCACCCGATTCACCGGTCACTTCCATATTGGCCACTTCAGCCTGCATCTTTTGCATCTTTTCCTGCATGGCCTGTGCTTGTTTGAGCATATTGCCCATACCGCCTTTAAACATAATCAGCTCTCTCTTGTTAATTTGCTAAAGTTAATCTGCCAAAGTTGGCGACAAGATAATGACTCAGCGTCCAAATTACAAGGTTAATTCACCTCTAGGGTGTCCAGTTGCAGCTCAGCGGCAAAACGCAGCTGGATCGCCTGAATATGCGGATCCTGCTGTAATAAACGGCTGACATAGTCCTTGCGCTCCTGCTCAATCCGCTGCTGGATCGCCAGCGGTGACGTCGGCACCTCTTCCTGATACTGAATATCAAGTTGAAAACCCGGCGCAAATACCGGCGCTATCGCCTGATACACTTTACTACGAAACGTCGGGTTATCCAGATGTTGCTGATGCCGGGCCACCGTCAGCAACACCTGTTGCTCCTGCTGACTAAGTGCACTATTCAGCAAATAAAGCCGCAGCAGTCCTCCCAGCTCCAGCTGTTCAATCAGCCGCGCCCAGGCGTCGACCTGGGCCGCAAAACGGATAGAAAAACGTTGCTCATCCAGCACATCACTATCGGCTGCTGGCAAGCTGTCAAAATGCTGTGCCTGCCACCAGCCCTCGCTAAGTGCGGCTTGTGTATCGGCATCGTCGGCAAATTGTGCATCCGCTTGCTCATCTTGCCGTGCGTAATAAGCTGCCTGCTGCGACTCACTGCCCTCAGCAAAACGCAAGTCAGCGCGTGCATTAACCTCAACCGGTGCCGCATACTCAACATTAGATGGTAGCCAATTATCTGGCTCAGGCTGTGCGTGCTGCTGTGGCTGTCGTGGCTTTAGCACAGCTGCCAGCTGGCTACTGGCCTGAGTTGCGGCACTGCCGGCAGCGGTATCCGTGATTGGGTTGGACTCCGGCGCCGCCTGGCGCTCAGACTTTTTTGCCGCAGTCTCCTGTGCTGCCAGAGTACCAGGTACCACTACACCACGTCTGGCCATTATGCGGGCGGTAACCGGATCAATTGCGGAGGTCGCTGCTGTAGGGGCGTCATCTGCACTGACAGCTGTCGCTGTCTCAGCAATCACTGCAGCAGGCTGCGGCTGAAGTGGTGTTGCTGGGTTGGTATCAGCCGGCATCACACTGGTTAGGGGCTCAGCGGCTGTGGGCGGTGCCGGCTGAACCGGCGTTGGCGCGACCGTTGTCACCACAGACGACTCAGTAGCGCGGCGCTGTGGGCTCAATGCCTTATTTTCGCTTAGCACTGGCGGCTGACCACCTTGCGCCGCCGGCACAAAAGCCAGGGTGCGTAACAGCGCCATTTCCAGGCCTATCGCTGGGTCAGGCGCGTAAGGCAGATCTTTTTTGCCACTTAACAGCAATTGATAATACAGTTGGATGGCTTCCGGGCTTTGGCTGGCGGCAAACTGGCGCACCGCATCCGGATAATCACTGTGCTCAGCCAAGGCCGGCTGTAACTGACTCAGAGCGGTCAGATGCAACAGGCTTAACACATCGTCCAGCACTTGCAGATAATCCGCCTGCTGGCTTAACAGCTGCTGTAAACTGTGTTGCAGTGCTGCTAAATCGGCCGTGAGCAGGCTTTGCAGTAACTGCACTGCCCAGCTAGTATCTAACAGCCCCAACATCTCCCGCACCGGCTGCAACCTGACCTCACCGTTACCGAGCGCAATAGCCTGATCGGTCAGACTTAACGAATCGCGCAGGCTGCCTTTGGCCGCCTTGGCTAACAATTGCAGCGCAGACTCATCAAAGGGTAATTGCTCGGCACTCAGAACCGCCGCCAGATGCTGCTGAATTTGCGCGACGGTGAGCGCCTTTAAACTAAACTGCAAACAACGTGACAGTACCGTCACCGGCAGCTTTTGTGGATCCGTCGTGGCAAGTAAAAACTTAACGTGTGGTGGCGGCTCTTCCAGCGTTTTTAATAAGGCATTAAAGCTGTGACGTGACAGCATATGCACTTCGTCAATCAGATAGACTTTATAACGGCCGCGGCTGGGTGCGTATTGCACATTATCCAGCAAGTCGCGGGTATCTTCGACCTTAGTGCGGGATGCGGCATCAATTTCCATCAAATCAACATAGTTGCCGGCATCAATCTCTAGACAGGTACTACACTGGCCACAAGGGGTAGCGGTAATGCCGGTTTCACAGTTCAGACTTTTGGCAAAGATTCGGGCAATGGTGGTTTTACCGACACCCCGGGTGCCGGTAAATAAATAGGCATGGTGCAAACGTGCACTGCTAAGGGCATTCGCCAGCGCGGTTTTTACATGCTGCTGGCCAACCAGCTCACTAAACTGGCGCGGCCGCCATTTTCTGGCCAGAACCTGATAACTCATGCCGGCATCCTGTATCGCTATAATGTAGCGCTAGCCTACCGCTATTCGCCGTGATACTCAACCAAACTACACAGGCTTAAGCCCAGCTTTTCCAAGCGTGCTACGCCACCAAGCTCAGGCAAGGCAATAACAAAGGCGGCATCAGTCACAGTACCACCCAGGCGCCGTACCAGCTGCACAGTAGCATCGATGGTGCCACCGGTAGCCAGCAAGTCATCGACCAGCAATACTTTGTCGCCAGCGACGATAGCATCAGCATGCAGTTCCAGCGCATCTTCGCCGTACTCCAGCGAATACGCCTGAGAAATACGCTCCCGCGGTAACTTACCAGGCTTGCGTACCGGCACAAAGGCCACACCCAGCGCATACGCCAGCGGGGCACCAAAAATAAAACCGCGCGACTCAGTACCGATAATTTTCGTAATACCGGCAGCCTGATACCGGGTGACGAAAGCATCAATTACCTTTTTAAAACTGGGGCCATCCTGCATCAGGCTGGTGACATCGCGAAAGGTAATGCCCGGTTTGGGATAATTTTCTACCGTTTTAATCACGGCCTTTAGTTCGGTTGCAAGCTGTTGGTAGTCCATGCATAAACCCTTAAATCAATACAGACAAAAAAGCCGCCTCGGTGGCGGCTAATACCCGGCGTAGCGTTACTTTTAAGATAGTAACTGAAACCAGCGGACAATTGGGGCCAAACATAACAGGCCAGCGAAACAAATAACAAATAATATTAACTGCTTCAGGTTGAAGCTGTCTTTAAAGTTTTCATCAGCCATACTGCTTTACCGCCTACAAGTTGATCTACATCAAAACCGGCGCCTATGGTAATGAATTTCGACTGTTTTGAAAAGCAACAACGCTAATTCAGCACAAAGAAAAGCCCCGGCATAACGCCGGGGCTTATTAGCTGCTGAACATCAGCTTATAACAATTAGAAGTTATAAGACAGGTTCAGGAAGGCTCTGCGGCCGTAGAAATCGTACTGAGAGTACAATACGGCATTACCTGCAGTACGAACTGCTGACGGTGATGCATTTGGTGGCTCTTTATCAAACAGGTTGGCAATACCGAAGGTTACATCGAAGCCTTGGAAATCTGTCTGAACAGATGCCGAGTGCAGGATATAAGTCGGAGTATCAGCAACGAAAGTTGATGCCTGACCACGGTAAGTGGTGCGGTTGCCGTTAGCGAAATACTTGTAATCGTCCGTTGCAGCAACATAACGGGTATTCCAGGTATAACGCCAGCCATCACGACTTAAGGTCGCTGATAAGGTACCAACATGCTTAGGTTCACCAATATCACCCACATAAGTAGATGGGATACTATCCGGGAACTGCTTAAATGAACGCTCTAACTGTACGGTATGGTCTAAACGCAGACGCAGACGACCGAAAGCGAAGTCATCTTCGTAGGTGGCCATAAAGTCCGCACCACGAACATTTTGCTGTGATACGTTAACATAACCACCACGTACTTCGGCAATACCCCAGTCACCGTTTACACCAGTGCGACGGGTAAACTGATTACAGAATGGATCGTTCGGGAAGTTCTCTGAACGGTAACACAGACCAATAACAGTACCACCACCGATGTTGTTAACCTGACCGTTGATCACGACATCATAGTAATCTGCAGAGAAACCGTAAGTGCTTTCCGGGCTCTTCCACACCAGACCAATACCTTTAGAAACTGAAGTTTCTGCCTCTAACAGGCCTGCACCACCACCGGTAACAGAGGTCATTGAACTACCTGCTGTTACATAGGTATCTGGTACACCGCCAGCCTGACAGTTGGCCGCTACGCGTGGATCAAGCGTACCTTCAGCCAGACGACCAGACCAGTTCAAACATGGATCGTTACCGCTCTGGTTCAGGAAACCTGTTTGGTTTTGCAGATACAGTTCAAACAGTGCCGGGGCACGGAAAGATGAACCACGTGAAGCACGCAGCTGGAAGCCGTGACCGATAACCCAGTTAGCCGATACTTTATAAGTATTATCGCTACCATAGGTAGAGACATCAGTCCAACGGGTAGAAGCGGTCAAATCGAAGCTTTCTACAAACGGCATATCTCGCAGTAATGGAATAAAGACTTCGCCATAAACGGCTTTGGTATTAGCACTACCAGCAGTCACACCGGCACCGGTAGAACCCCACAGGTTACCGGCTAAGGTCGCTTTACCAGGTACGTCATTAATTTCGTCTTTTTGTAATGAAGCACCGAAAGCGGTACTTACAAAACCGGCTGGTAATTCAAAAAGCTCACCAGTGAAGTAACCATCAAAGGTTTGTTGACGGTATGAAGTTGAACCATTATCAACATCAAACAGGAAGTTTTTAACCGCCTGTGACTGATTACCGTTGATATGATCCGGGCTTAACCAGTCAACCAAAGTACAGGGCTTGCCTGATACTGGAGAGTTTTGACCGACACAAGGGCCACCGTACACGGCGTTCTGCGCCATGATCATGGCATCACGTAAGATGATTTTGGTATCATAATCACCGCGGTTATAACTGTTCTGGTACGACACATCCCAGTTCCAGTCACCGACCGAACCTTCAAAACCAACCACATAACGGCTGTAATCAACGGTAGTTTTCACACCTGAATGGTCAGTCATCGCGACTGGCATATAACCGATACGCTGGCTACCGCCCCAGCCGTCAATCACACCCGGGCGGATAAAGCCTTGACCTGATAATTCAGCAGTCCAGAATTGACGGAAGCTGTTAGTGGTAGTAGTACGGCGGCTGATAATCAGCTCAGAATAACCAGACACATGGTCATTAAAGTCGTAGTTACCTAACAGGAAGACTGAACCTACTTCTGTTTCCGGAACCATTGACTGACGATCCTGGAATGGGTGATCCGCATCTGCCCAGCCGTCGGTTTCTTTGTCATAAGAGACCGGGTACCAGCCAGCTGGTACGGTAATATTACCCGGACCTGGTGCAGTAATCAGACTGTTGAAGGTTGGGCGGTTATTGGCGGCAAAGAAACCATCATAATCGTATTGTACACGCACGCCGGTACGGAAGTTACTTGGCAGAGGAACTGAACCGCCACGGTTTTGTACCCAAACACCGTATTGCAGTGCATTACAGTGATAATCACCGGTCCGTGGGTCGATAGGATCCGTTCTTACGCCTGTGGCTTGATCGAAGAATAAACGCTGTGGACAAGCAAAGAAATCTCGGTCACCACGCGCCAGTTCGGTACGCAGGTTGTAGTCTACTACCGCGCGGAAGGCACCGCGGTCAAAAGTTTTACCATAGGTCGCATTAGCACGGTAGTTTTCACCGCCGCTCTCAAATGGCTGATCCAGGTTAACGGTAATATTGGTTTCATCACCTTTTTTAGTGATGATGTTAACAACACCGGCAACAGCGTCAGAACCATACAGTGAAGAAGCACCGTCTTTTAATACTTCCACCCGCTCTACCGCTGACAGTGGAATAGAGTTCAGGTCAAAGGCAGCAACCTGACCACGGGTACCGGCAGGACCTGCACGACGGCCATTTAATAATACCAGAGTACGGTTCGCACCTAAGCCACGCATCGAAATCGATTCGTTACCAGCACCACCGGCAGTTACAAAACCGACCGACAGCGCAGACACCAGCTGGCTGGAACCGGCAGCGATAGTAGAAGTACGCAGTAATTCGCCTAGGGTACTTAAGCCCTGGTCTTTCGCCAGCTCAGCACTGATTACTGTGACCGGTGTAGCGCTATCCAAACCATCAGTACGGATACGGGAACCGACGACCTGAATACGTTCGGCTTTTTCATCTTTTTTGGCGGACTCGTCTTCTTTATCAGACGTTTCCTGGGCGGCAACAGCGCCAGCAAAGGCCAGCGTTGAAGCAGCACCAAACATCATAGCCAGACGCACGGCCTTATTTAGCTTGTTATTGGTGAACATATGTTAACTCCCTGGATAGCTCTTCGGACTATCTCATTCTTTTTTGTTGGCAGACACATCCGTGAGAGAGACGTGTTTTGAATTACCCAAATTTTCATCCGGGCAAAGACAGTTAATAATATGCAGCAAAAAAAAATCGGGTCAAGCCTAAACCGAAGTTATTAGTCGCAAAGCTGAAACTTTTTTTCTAATTAAGGGTCAGTCTTAAATTTAGACAGGTAAGCGGCGTTAAAAACGCCGCCACACCAAAATAGCAGAAATGTCAAGCTAATTATTCAGCAGCTTGCTCAGCGGCCGCAGGCACACTCAAATGTTGATTAAAAAACGCCAACATGGTGTCGTATAGCTCTACCCGGTTTGCCAGCTGATAGAAGCCATGACCATCCTCTTTCACCAACCACTGATAAGGCTTACCAGCCTGATCCAGCGCGCGGCGCAAATTATTGGCATGTACTATTGGCACCCGCACATCCTTGGAACCATGCACTATTAGCAGAGGCACTTGAATTTTATCCACATGATGCACTGGAGAAATACTCTGTAAGTACTCCTGCCCCTCACCAACATGAGAGCGCAGATACTGGCCGATATTGCGGCTACGACTGGCGTCTGAACCGTCACCTTTGAAAAACAGCGGCATATCATACACACCAACATAGCCCACCGCGCAGCGATACAACTCTGGATCTTTAATCACACCCCATACTGCGGCATAACCACCATAGCTACCGCCATAGATACAAATCCGTCGGGGATCAGCAATACCCTGTGCCACCGCCCAGCGTACGGCATCGGCTAAATCATCTTGCATTGCCCGGCCCCATTGCAAACGTCCGGCGCGTTGGAAGTCGTCACCATAGCCGCCCGAGCCGCGAAAGTTTACCTGCAAGGTGGCATAGCCATGATGCGCAAAAAACTGCGCCTCCGCATTAAAACCCCAGCTATCGTAGGGACCATAGGGACCGCCATGCACATTTAAAATGAGTGGCAGGTTCTTATCTTGGCCTTGCGGTAAGGTCAGGTAACCGTGCAAAGTTAGGCCATCTCTGGCAGTCAGCGATATCGGCTGCATTGCCACCAGTTGCTCCGCTTTTAGATTGGGTCTGACTGATGCCAGGTAACGCGCCTGCTTTTTTTGCAGATCGTAGAGATAGAATTCGCCCGGGTTACGGTCTGCACTAACATGAAACAGCGCCAACTGGCCCTTGCGGTCAAAAGAGGTAATAGTCACTTTTTGCCCGACAAAAGCATTCTTTAATCCTGCCAGTAATAAAGCGCCGGGGTGCGAGGCGGTAATAAATTCATGTTCGGCAATGCCGGCGACATAATCAACCGCTAGTAACTCGCCATCATGTGCCAGTGAGCGGCCATTGATATCGGCGTAATCATGACGCGCCACTAACTCTAGTTGTCGCTCATTAAAGTGATAGGCAAATAAGCCGTGACGATCGCCCTCTGCCATATCGAAATTAGAAATAAAGTACGCAATGGTATTATCAGCGTTAAAGCCTAGTGGTTGCACTATCGGATTCAGCCGCTTTGCCGGCAGCTCCAGACGTTGCCATTGCCCCTGCTGTTTGATATGCAATACCGTTTTATTGTCATCAAACTCTTTGCCTTCGATAAACTCCACGCCCATCCGCAACACACCACTGTTATCAGCCATCAAGCTGGCGACGACGCCGGGGGGTTGGTCATCTAAAAAGCGCTCAGTACCGCGATTAATATCCAGTGTAAAAGCGCGCATACCGCTTTTTTCCGCCCAATGGTATTTGCCAATCAGGACCCGGTCTGCTTGTTCAGGTAATAAATGCAGAATGTTATAAGTAGATAATTCGGTTTTAAAAATCAGATTACGCCGGCTGCCATCAGCGTTGGCCGCATACAGATCTACTGCCGTGCCTTGCATCGTCACCAGATTGCCGGTGATTTCCGCCACCTCCATCAGAATACGTTCATTATTGGCCCAGTGAAAATTCAACACATGCTTATTGTCGCCAAAAGTAAAGCTACTTCTGACTTGCATATTAGCAAGTTGCATCACTGCCAGCCGGACTTCAGAGCCTTCTTCATAACTAAAGGCTACCTGTTTACCATCAGGCGACAACTTCATATTGCGCACTTTGGCATGTTCAAAAAAATGACTGGTTGGAATAGTGGCGCTATGGCTGGTGGGAACAAAAAATACCAACAGCAGCGCCAGACACATTAATCTGACTAAATACACCTTAGTTACTCCGTTAACGCCAAAAAAAACAGCATCACTATAGCATGAAATTTTCAGTTTAGTTACATTTAAGCCGACCATTAGCCAGCAAAACTGGTTAGGGTTAGACCAAAGAGCTCTCCCTCAACTCTAAGTTCCTGCCAGGATGTTTGCCAACCCTGCTGTTGCAATAACTTGTCTATTAACTGCCGACGTAGCGGTGTAATACAAGCAGCTTGTTGATCGGCCAGTCGTTGCCGGTAGTAACCTAGTTGTTGTCTTAGCAGCAAAAACTGTTGGCTGTTTTCTGCTTTAGGCTGGAATAATAGTGCCGCAAAGGGTGCAAACAGATACTGAAACCAGTCAGCTTCCGCCGCAGAGATTTGCTGCTGATAGTGCTTAACCTGAGCCATTAGCTGGCGGTTAGCCTGTAAAAAACCGGCGTTTTGCTCTGGTAGTTGCTGCTGAGCATATAGGTGAGTGACCAATTGCAATAGCTGTTGGATCCGGTCAAGGATACCGTTGCCAGCATTAAGTGCTGCCATCACCGATAACGCCAACGCACTATCATTTGCCAGAGCGGTCTCGTGGCTATGCATGATCGCTACCAGGCGACCACCAGGCTTTAATACCCGTACCGCTTCGGCCAGGCTAAGCTCTAACTTGCTGTATTCCAGTGCAAACTGACTGATTAATAGATCCATACTTTGTCTGGCAAAAGGCAACTGTTCCATCGCCACCTGTGGATAAAAGCGGATTACCGCTGCCAACTTTGCATAACGGGGTTGCTGGGCTAAACTTTGCTGCGGCCGAATCGCAGCTGCATCCAGCGCCAGAATACGCCAGTTTTTTTGTTGCGACTGCCGTTGCCCGGCAACTAACAGTGCTAAAGCGCCATTGCCGGTACCCAGATCAGCAATTAATGCATCAGTTGGCAAATCTGCCAACTGCGTCTGCCAAAAATGCGCCAGATCCCCCTGATAACCCGTTGCCGCTTCGCCCTCAGCAAAACTGTTCAGGCTAGTGGTCGCTTGCCAGTATGCTGTCCAGTGTTCCATTGTTACTCCCGTTTTACTCAGATAAAAAAAAGGCGGGCTAAGCCCGCCTTTTTAACTTAGGGTTACAACCTTAGAAAGACTGGCTGTAACGTACGTAGGTTTGACGACCCCAACCATCATACAGGTCGAAGTTGTAATCACGACCGCCATATGGACGCAGTGAAGGTAACTTCTCGAAAATGTTCAGTGCACCAACAGTGATCTTACCATCCCAAGGCAGGTTGTAGCTGACTTGCAGATCGTGCGTCACATAGGTACCCCAGTTACCATCACGTGGCGCGTTAGCTGAGTTCACACAACCGTTACGGTTAGCAGCACCACCCGGAGTCTGACCCAGACCACAGCGGAAGCTATTGCCGATCAGGTTTAGGTTGTAGGCTACATCGATATCACCGTACACATACACGTTTTGTAAGGTTGCACGCATCTGCGGGAAGCCAGGATCTTTCACGAAATTACGACCACCCTCGTCATAGTTACGAGTGTAGGCAATTTGCAGGTTCTGGTTCAGACGACCGAAAGCACCGAAGTCAAAGTTGGTGCGGGCGTTGAAGTCGATACCATCAGTATTAACTTCACCCTCGTTACCATAACCGGCCAGAACTTCGCTGATAGAACCGTTAGAACGGCGAGTAATACCGATACCAGCTGGCAACGAGTCACCAGATGCTAATCGATCCAGGATTGTAGCAGGACCGAAATAGGTGATCTTGTTGGTAATCTTGGTATTCCAGTAGTCTACAGAGAAGTTAAGCCAGTCAGTTGGCTGATAAGCCAGACCCACAGTGTACTGGTCAGATTGCTCTGAGCTCAGGTTAGGGTTAGCACGGATAAAGGTGTCAACCTGAACCGGACAAGAACCTAATACAGCACAAGTCTGCGCATCGTTAACCGATACCGCAGAGAAGGTCGTTTTCTGCGTCAGGATTGGCAGCGTTGGAGCACGGAAACCCTGGCCCCAAGATGCACGCATTACCAGACCGTCCATTGGCTCGAAACGGAAAGATACTTTTGGTGCGAAGTCATTACCGTAATCTGAGTACTTGTCGTAACGGCCAGCTAACGACATTTCCAGGTTATCCAGAATTGGTACCAGCGTTTCGAAGAAGGCTGATTTCACGCTACGATCACCACCAGCTGAGTTACCGGCTGAGCCACCAATCTGGCCAGCTTCTGACAGCGAGTCATACTGATCCTGATAGTCTTCTTTACGGTATTCGGCACCCAGAACACCCTGAACCATACCGGCAGCAACTTCGAACATATCGAAAGATCCGCTGATATAGGCTTCATCTTGGTTAAAGAATGAAATACGAGAAATAGTAGCTTTCATCGCATTCAGCACGTCTTCGTCGTTCGCACTTGGACGCTGTAAGTCATAGATACCGCGTTCGATATAATCCCAGGCGGTAGAACGAACGATATAGTTATAACCGATATCATATGTCTTGCTGCGGTTACGACGTACACCGAAATCCAGATCTACGTTGCCTAACATACCCTGAGCACCTACCAGGAAGTCAGAACCTTCGTTATTTACATAACCATCACGGTTACCTAAGGCAGCGTAACGGTGGTAGATTTCGATTTCACGAGGTGCGCCGATTGCCGGGTTAAATGGCACGGCATTCGGGTTAGCTGGGTTGTAGAACCAGGCGTTCGGGTTGGTTGGGTTGTTTACGCTGGTCGCAGATACTGGTGCCCAGTCCGGAGCCGGAGCATAACGACCGAAAGAAGCAGACTTGGTTGCAGATGCATTCATATACACTTGCCAGTCATCAGTCACCTGATGACGGGCTTTAATGAACATAGATTCGTTGCGGGTAGAAGCTTCGTTAGCGTTAGTCGCGTTGAAGTTATACTGACAACGTGGCTCGCCAGAGATTGTCGTAGCGATAAAGTTTTCTTCAGAACAGCCACCTGGAATAGCAGAGAAGTTACCGGTAAAGTCTGCGTTGATCCAGTTGTTACCGTAAACAGAGCTGCCTGGTACTACCCACGGGTAATCGCGTTCAAATACGATGTCGCGTTTGTTCCAAGACACACCACCAATCAGGCTGGTTTTGGCGTTAGATGAACCAAATACTACTGAACCGCTTTCAGTGTCGCCACCTTCTTTCGGAACAGAAGCTTCACCCATGCTGACGTTAAACTCAACACCGTTAAAGTCTTTACGAGTAATGATGTTAACTACACCACCCATTGCATCAGAACCGTACATCGCAGATGCACCGTCTGACAGAATTTCAATCCGCTCTACCGCACCGATAGGAATAGAGTTCAAATCCTGGCTATCACCAGTTGAAGGTGATTTTGGCAGACGACGGCCGTCGACCAGCACCAGAGTACGGTCAGAGCCTAAACCACGCAGGTTGATTGAAGCGGTGCCTTGGGCAGAGCTACCTGATTGTGGACGGAAAGAACCGGTTGAGTTGAAAGTCGTACCGCGCAGTAAGTCTGATACCGACAGCTGACCAGACATATCGATCATTTCACGATCGATAACCGTTACTGGTAACGCACCTTCCAGGTCCGTACGTTTGATACGTGAACCTGTTACTTCAATCCGCTCAACTTTAGCGGCTTCTTCTTCCTGCTGTGCGTCTTGTGCAACAGCAGTACCGGCGAACGCTGAAGCGGCACCGAAAGCGATGGCTAAGCGCACAGCCTTGCTTAATTTATTATTCGAGTACATGTATTTCTCCCTGGACCACATTGAGTGATTCTGTTTTTCAGTTACTGGATTTAAGACGGGGTTATTTCTTATTAACTGAAACTGACCCCGAGTAACGCGTCCTGATAATAAACGCAATTTTTCCGCAGGGTCAACCGCTTTTACGGAACAATTTGCATAAATACTGGTCATCACAGCGCGAAAGCTATCAGCAGCGGCAGCCAGAAAAGATCGGAAGTTTTACAAGAAGCTAGCATTTCGCGCAAAACCAGAGACAATTTACCTAAAACCAGACCTTAAACAGCCTGAAACTGCATAAAAAAACAGCAATGCGACTCTGTACCTGATTTTAAATGTAAACTATTATTTACTAGGACAAACTGCTCTTACCACCGAGCAATTGCTCACTTTCTCATCGGGAGTACGACAAACCGACAATAACGGACGACTAGTCACTACGGCCAAAGCAGGGTAAACTTAGCAAAACTGTAAAGATATACAGCCTATGCTTAGTGAGCAACTGAAACAGCAAATCCGGCTTTGCCATCAAAATTTACGCCAACACTTACCGGGTTACCGGGCACGCCCCACGCAGAATAAGTTAATTGCCGAAATCAGCAAAATTATTGCCGGCGACTATCACCGCCAGCAACGCCTGGGTTTAATTGAAGCCGGTACTGGTACCGGTAAATCCCTAGCCTATATTTTGGGTAGCCTGCCCTATGCACTGGCTAATAATAAGAAGCTGGTCATCGCCACCGCGACAGTGGCATTGCAGGAACAACTGGTGAATAAGGATTTGCCGTTTTTTCTGACACACAGCGGCCTGCAGTTTAACTTTACCCTGGTTAAAGGCCGCCAGCGCTATGCCTGTATTGAACGCTTACGGCAATTAATTGAGCAACCCGCCTTATTTGCCGGTGCCGATTTTAGCCCGGATGCGGCCCAGCAGGCCTTGTTACAACGGCTGCTCAGTGACTGGCAACACCGTCGCTGGTTGGGCGATCGCGATACGCTAACCGAAGCAGTGCCGGATTCACTGTGGCAACAGCTGCAGGCCGATGCCCATATCTGTCATAAGCAACAACGACAACATCTGCATTGCCCCTTTCATCTGGCACGCGCAGAAATTGCTGATTCAGACGTGCTGGTGGTAAATCATAGCCTGCTGTTGTCCGATCTGCTGGCAGGTAATGCGGTGTTACCGGCAGCGGAAGACTGCATCTATGTGATAGACGAAGCCCATCATCTGGCTGATTGCGGCCGGGACTTACTCAGCGCCAGCGCCCAGTTAAGCCAGCAACAAGCCTGGCTGGAGAAGGCCCGCAAGCAACTGCAGGTGCTGCAAGGGCTGTTGACCGAGCGTAGCTTAAAAGACCTGTTAAAGTTAGATGACTTACTCAGTGACTTTGCCGCTGCGCTTAAACCTGTTGAACGCAGTTTAAAAGACTTTTTAGCGCAGTGGTTTAATCAAGCTGAGCAAACAGAGTACCGCTTTCCGCATGCGGCCCTGCCGCGACTTTGGCAGCAACAGGCCGAACCTTTAGCAGATACCAGCAATAAAGCCTTAACGACCACAGAGCGGCTACTTAACGAATTACAACAACAGTTGACCGAACAACCGAAATTGCTACGCAGCCAACCGCAGCTGATCCATGAACTGGCCAGCCTGCGCTTAAGGCTGGAGCAACAACAACAATTGTGGCAACTGCTGGCGCAACCACAAAAAGACATTGCCAGCCAGGCACGCTGGCTAAGCCGCGACAATGCGCAGAGCCCGCTGTATTTACATGCCTGCCCGCTGAGTGTCAGTTACAAGCTGCAACAGTTATTGTTTCAGCCGGCCTTTGCCGTGGTGCTCTGCTCCGCCACACTCAGGCTACTGAACAGCTTTGAACATGCCAAACGCGAGCTGGGCTTACAGGATTTCGAAGCACTGCAGTGTTTACAGGTCGACTCGCCCTTTGCCTATGCCGAGCAAGCGGAAATTATCTTGCCTCCGACCCGCTGTGAGCCGACCGATCCAGCCTTTAGCCGGGAGCTAATCCGTTTATTACCAGGTTATCTGGATCACCCCGCTGGCACACTGGTGCTGTTTGCCTCTTACTGGCAAATGCAGGAAGTCACCAGCGCGCTGCGTAGCAGCGGTTTTTCGTTATTAGTACAGGGTGAAGCCTCACGGCAAGCCTTGTTGCAACTGCATCAGGAAAAGGTGCAGGCCGGTGGCAGTAGTATTTTATTCGGCACCCAAAGCTTTGCCGAAGGTCTGGATCTGCCGGGCAAGTTGCTGACTAACCTGATTATCACCAAACTGCCGTTTGCGGTGCCGACCTCGCCGCTGGAGGCAGCCCAAAGCGAAGCGATTAGCGCCCGCGGCGGCAATGCGTTTTTACAACAGAGTTTGCCAGCGACTGCGAAGAAACTGGTACAAGCTTGTGGTAGACTGCTGCGACAAGAGCAGGATCACGGTCGCATCGTGATCCTGGACCGGCGGTTGGTGACTAAAAGCTACGGCAAAGCGATGCTGGATACCCTGCCGCCGTTTCGCCGAACCATTCAATACTGACTGTTGCAGCAGTAAACCTAACAGGACCTGGCCTTGCTTGTGGATCTGAATCTGACCTTTGAACTCTTATTACTGCTCTGCGGTGTCGCCTTTATCGCCGGCTATATCGATGCGATTGCCGGTGGCGGTGGTTTATTGACGGTACCAGCCCTGCTGACGGCCGGTTTACCGCCGCATGTGGTACTGGGCACTAACAAACTGGCGGCAACCTTTGGCTCCTTTACCGCCTCTTTAACCTATTATCGTAAGCAGCTATTTAACCCACATTACTGGCGCAACAGTTTAGTCTTTACCGCCATCGGTGCCCTACTCGGCACACTGGTGGTCGATCAGCTCAGTACCGCTCTGTTAGAAAAGATCCTGCCGTTACTGATCCTGTTTGCCGCCATCTATACCCTGTTTAACCGGATGCAGCCGGATGACCGCCTGACACTGCCAAACGCCGGGCCAAAACTGTACTGGCAACAACGGGCACAGGGCCTGACGCTGGGTTTTTATGATGGCGTCGCCGGCCCCGGCGCCGGTGCGTTCTGGATGGTGTCGACTATGGCGCTATATAAAATTAATCTGCTGCTAACCAGTGGCGTCGCCCGTACCATGAACTTTGTCAGTAACGGTTTTTCGCTGGCGGCCTTTATCGTGCTGGGACATGTGCATTTTACCCTCGGTATTGCCATGGGGCTGTGTCTGATGCTGGGGGCTTATCTGGGCGCGCACTCGGCGATCCGCTTTGGCAGCAAGTTTATCCGGCCGGTATTTATCTGCGTGGTGATCGCCATAGCGGTGCGTCTGGCCTGGCAAGCCTGGAGTAACGGCGGATGAGCACCTTATCAAAGGCGCAACTGGCCCGGCTGGCGCAGCAGCTGCAGCAGCTGTGGCAACAGGCCAGTGAGTTAGATCGGCAACCGGCAGCAGGTAAACCTCAACACTGGTTTGATTCCGCCTTATTTAGCGTGCACTCGCCTTACCTGGCTGATTATGTGGCACAAAGCCAGCGTCATCTGGCGCATTTAACTGAACAAGGGCAGCAGCTATCGGCCGCAGCCAGACAGCGACTAACCGAACGCTTGCAACAACAAATTGAGGCGCTGCTACGCGCCTTTGTGAATAGTCCGGTGCGGCAAAAGCATGCTAAAACCCTAAAGCAGCGCAGTAAAGCCGTGGTACAGCAACTGAGCGCCAGCAGCCAACAACTGTATCAGCAATTATCCGACTATCAGCAATTTGAAAGCCGGTTACAGGATATGCTGCGCCTGGCGGCACAAGATCAGAGTCAGGAAGGCACTACCAAGCAATTACAGCTACAGGCCCGCCTCGGCCGCTGCCGACGCGCCATCGATGAAGTGGAGCAGCAGATCCAGCGACTGGAAAGCGGGAAAAGCTAATGTCTGCCCTGCTACCGCCATTGATCTACCACCCTTGCTATAGTGAACTGACACTACCAGCAAACCATCGTTATCCGATTGGCAAATACCGTACCCTATATCAGCGACTGCTCGCGCTGGGCGTGCCGGATAGTGCGTTTTATCTGCCACAAGCCATTAAAGCGCAAGCGCTAGGGCTTTTACACGAGCCGGCTTATGTCAACGCTCTGTGTCAAGGCACCCTTGATGCCAGGGCAATGCGCCGGATTGGCTTTCCGTGGTCGCCAGAGCTGATTACACGTTCACTGACCTCGCTGGGTGGCACCTTACTTTGCGCTGAGCTGGCATTGGAGCAGGGTTTGGCACTACATTTAAGCGGCGGCTATCACCATGCCTTTTATGCTGAGGGCAGTGGCTTTTGCTTATTTAATGATTTGGCCTTTGCTGCCCTTAGCATACAACAGCGCGGCATCGGGCCGATTCTGATATTTGATTGTGATGTACATCAGGGCGATGGCAGCGCAGCACTGTTTGCCGATAACAGCGGCATTATTACCGCGTCACTGCACTGTGAAAAGAATTTCCCGGCGCGCAAACAACGCTCAGACTGGGATATCGGCCTGGAGCGGGACTGCACCGATAAGACTTATCTAGAAGCCGTAAGCCAGAGCCTGGATACCTTACTGCGTTGGTATCAACCGGAGCTAGTGCTCTATGATGCCGGCGTCGATATTCACCGCCAGGATGACCTGGGCCTGCTAAATATCAGCACCGCCGGAGTATTGGCACGCGATACGCTGGTATTGCAACGTTGTCATGACGCCGGTATTCCGGTCGCCGCAGTGATAGGTGGCGGCTATCAACGCGATCTGCAGGCGCTGACTCAGGTGCACCTGCAGTTGTTTAAAGCCGCCTTTGCCGTTCAGGGCTCAGCGCTGTGGCGCGAAATAGAAACCTAGCTGGCGTTTAATACTCAGCGGTAATTCCGGCAACGCCGACTTGGGCAATAAAAAGGTAGCCATGGTAAAGAGATCGGTAAAGATCCGGTTTTTCTCCGTGGTACGCTTTAGGTAGTCATGGCCGGAAGAACCACCGGTGCCAATTTTACTGCCCAGCATGCGCTGCACCATCATCGCATGCTTATAACGCCAGATGGTCAGCTGTTCATCAATTTCCGTTAAGCAAGTCAATAACTGAAACGGCAGGTTAAACAACGGCTCTTCCTGATAGAGTTTAATAAATAGTGCCGACAGCATGGCCTTTTGGCTGAGCCGAAAACTGCCCTCTTGCTGTAACTGCTGATATTTACCGGCATCCAGTAAGGCGGCAAACTTTTCCCGGGTGCGGCCGATCTCGGCCAGTTGCAGTTGCCGTTCAGATTCTGCAATCTGCTCAATCTGCTCAACGATAGCCTGGTCCTGCTGCAGCATCTGCTCAGTAGCCTGTTGATACATCTGCCAGAAGCTAAAATCATCAAACTGCAAAAACGGCATCCGCTCCAGCCATTTTTCAATCCGCTCAAACAGACTTGGCGCTTGTTCCAGCTGCTGTAAAAACTCCCGGTCTGCCTGTTTTAGGCGGCTATAGAAGGAGTTCTTATCAAAATCGATGCGATACTCGCTTTTTAAACCCAGGCCAATTTCCAGCATCTTAAACTGAATGCTCTGGAAGCCCGAGGCCGGCACCAAATAATCGCGAAACGCCATAAAATCCTGCGGTGTCATGGTTTCCAGTACCGCAATTTGTTGATTCAGTAATTGTTGAATACTGATAATACGCTTTAGTTTATGCACTATGCCGGTCAGTTGCTGATCTTTGACTTCTGCCTCAGCAAATACTGCCATCACAGCCTTTAACTCATGCAGAATCTGCTTAAACCAGAGTTCATACACCTGATGCACAATAATAAACAGCGTTTCGTCATGTGCTTCCTGGCCATAACGGGCACTTTCCGGCGCCTGAGCAGTCAGGATTTTATCCAGCTGCAGATAATCGCCGTAATAACAGGGGGTGGTATTTTTTTGCATTTTTATGTTACCTGATGACCTTGACCGCGGCATTGTAACAAGGCCCTGACCTAACACAATCTTTCTGTGGCGTTTTGCCGGCAAGCTGATTATGCTTAAACAACATTATGACCGGAGTTAGCTATGAAACTCGATGATGATATTCACAACTATTATGAAAAACTGGTGCTGGACCATATTGTGGAATTAGGCCTGGAGCAAGACAAGGACGCCGAATATCTGGCCGATCTTTGCTGTATCAGTTTAAATCTGCTGCCACCGCGTTATATTCGCTTTGAAGTGGATATGGCGTTTTATCTGCCGCATAGTGAACGCTTTGAAATGATGATGCGGGTAAAAGAGGCGGTAAAGCGGGCCAGAGAATTTTTAGATCATCAACCCTAGAAGTCACAACCTGGAATAACGTGGGCTGTTTGGGTGGCAGCCCCACCAGCCACATCCCGGCACATACATCATAAACTATGGCTGCTTCCTTCCGGACCTGACCAGGTTCGCCTACTAGTATTGCGAGAGGACCAATGGAGCTACCATTGAACTGTCGTGATGGCAGGCGCGCATTATCCGCAAATGGTGGCGGCAATGCAAGGGCTGTTACGCTCAAGCTGAAGGCCTTGCTCAGAAAAACAGCAAGACCTACTCTGAACACAGTTTACTGCCGCAACTAATTGCCCAGTGCCTGCTGATAAGTGCGTAATAACGCTTTAAAGCGCTGCTGTTGCTGCGGCGATAAGCGCAGCACCTGCTTTTGCGCTTCCGGTAGCTTTTCCAGTGCCGGATCAGCGTAGGTAAACATCACCGAAGGCCGGCTTAACTCGGCGCCGGGTTTGACCTCAGGCGTGCTTAATAAAACGCTAATTGCCTGCCGTAAGCGCTGATCAAAGGTCAGATCAGGATAACCTAACTCGGCGAACGCCTCGTCCAATAACGGCTGATAGCGACGTTTTAACGCCAGCACTTGCCGCGGCGGCACACTCTCCAATAGCTGTAAGTACGGCTCATAGCGACTGCTGTTATCTGCTGCTGTTAGGTAACGGTCCTCAGCCACGGGCTGCACGCGGTAACCATCAGCCGGTTTCACCAGCACCGGATGGCCGGCAACTAATTGTCCCTGCGCAATATTATCGACAGTGACCACCAGATTACGAATCATCTCTTCGCGGTTAAACAAAGCGGCCAAACCCGCCTTCCAGTTTAATGCCAGTAGCGCCTCTGCTAATTCAGTGTCTGATTCATCCAAAGCCGGTAACGGCACCACCACTTCCGGTTCAGCCGGCGTAGCAGCGGCCTCCACAGGTTCAGCAACCGGCGCCGGCTCAGTCACTGCTGGCTCAGGCAAGGGCTCCGCTTCTACCGGCTGCTGCGGTGTAGCAGGTTCAACTACCGGTGGTAAGGGCGCAGGCTCAGTAACCTGTTCGGTATCCCGGAATAACAACCAACCGGCGGCAATAATCACCAGTACCACCGCGGCTAAGCCGGCATAATAATAAGATTGTGCACTCGCTTGTTGAGACATAAGGCCTACCTGAGATGATCAATTATGGTTTGAACACGGCTAAGACAATTGCAATCTGTTGCCAAATCAGCGATATATTACCTCTATATTAATCGAAGAGCATCTGACAGGGAAAAAGTTCAGTGGATTGTTGCATTTCGGGGTCTTATGCCAAATTTACCCGCTAAACCGGGCAGCAAAATCGCCCTGCTATTAACCGGGGGCGGGGCCCGTGCGGCTTATCAGGTGGGGGTGTTAAAAGCGATAGCCAGTGCCTATCCGCGCAGCAGCCCGTTACCGTTTCAGATTATTTGTGGCACCTCAGCCGGCGCCCTGAACGGCGCGGGTCTGGCTTGCTATGCGTCCTGTTTTCATCTCGGCGTAAAAAAAATTGAGTCGGTCTGGCGTAATTTTCGTACCCAACAGGTCTATCACGCCGATTATCTGCACCTGATACAGCACCAGTTTCGCAATTTTTACAGCGCCTTTCAGGCTGACTATGCCAACAAAAGGCCGGTCAGTCTGCTGGACAACCGGCCGCTAAAACAGTTACTGACCCGCATTCTGGATTTACAACGCATCGACCGCAATATTATGCGTGGCTACCTATCAAGCTTTGCCGTTACCGCCTCTTGTTATAACAACGGTGACTCGGTGACGTTTTTTCAATCCGACAATGCCAGTGAGTGGCGCCGGGCTAAACGCTGTGGTCAGCGTACTTTGCTGGGCATTCATCATCTGATGGCGTCAGCGGCCATCCCGTTGATTTTTCCATCAGTACGGATTCATCAGCAATATTTTGGTGATGGCTCGGTAAATCAGCTGGCCCCGCTGAGCGCCCCTATCCACCTTGGCGCAGATAAAATTCTGATTATTGGCGTTGACGATCCGCGGCCAAATGAGCCAAGCCAACGGCTGTTACATCACCCTGATCTGGCAACCATCGCTGGCCACCTGATGGATACGGTGTTCACTGATACCTTAAATTCCGATATTGAACGGATGCAGCGGATTAATAAAACCGTCGAACTACTACAGCAGCATAAAATAAAAACTGAACTCAAGCCGGTGCAAAGTTTACTGCTTAATCCCAGCCAGAATTTTAACCAGTTAGCCAGCGAATATTTTTTATGTTTGCCGCTGGCAGTGCGGACACTGTTACGCAGCTTTGGCATCCGTCAGCACTCAGACTCGAGTATGGTGAGTTACTTGTTATTTGAACAACTCTATACCCGCCGCTTAATTGAGCTGGGCTATCAGGATGGCATGCGCCAACAGCAACAGATCAGGCAATTTCTTGCCGCCGAAACGACTGAGCCGGTGTCATAATCTTGGCTCCGGTATCATTCATTAAAAATACTTCATACATAACAATACGATAAAATTCAGGCACAGTATTTGCTTTATAACAACCAGCAGATTTTTTGGAGTGTTATTGGCATGTGGCAAGAAACCGCAAAAAGCAACTTTAGCGCCGAGTTAAGCACAGATTCCAACTGGCAAGAGCTGACCGATGGTCAGGAGATCAGTCTGATCAGCCAGTTACAAACTACGCTGGATATACAACAGCAGCTGGATATCTTCGCCATGCACGTCAGCCGGGTGCTGCCAATGACAGCAGTGCAATTACAAACCGCTCAAGGTCAGTTTCAAGCCGCTGGCTCAAAAGCGGGCCACCATGACTATCAAAGCGAATTAGTGTTGGAGCACCAGCTACTGGGACAACTGAAATATCAAAGTAACTTTAGTTTTAGTGCTCTAATCCAACGTCAATTATTGCTACTGGAGTCGGAATGGCTGTACGCACTGCGTAATGCCTTATTAGTGAACCGTTTACAACAGATGGCGTTAAAAGATCCTTTAACGACTCTTGGAAATCGTCGATTTTTTGACGACAGCTTTGCCAAAGCGATTCAACTAGCCAAGCGTCATCAGCAACCCTTTGCCCTACTGCTGCTGGATTTAGATAACTTTAAACAAGTTAATGATCTGGCAGGTCATAGCACCGGTGATCAGGTATTACTGGCGGTGGCCGATTGTATGCGTGAGACACTCAGAGCAACTGACAGCCTGTTCCGGTTTGGCGGTGATGAGTTTGCGGTCTTGCTGCAAGACCAGGACGCTGAGCATGCCGAGTTAATCGCCGCCCGCTTACAGCAGCACATTAGTAAACATCCGCTGTTAAAGTTACATCAGGTGGGTTGCAGTATTGGTTTAGCCTGGTTAGGGCCGGAGCAACAAGCCCGGGATCTGTTCCATCTGGCTGATGAGGCACTATATCAGGCGAAAACCAGCGGCAAAGGTAAGGTTGGCGGCGGCACCATTAGTTTTGCTGGCATTCCTCGTCCGGCACGTCCACTGAAGGCTCCGCTTGCCAGTCTGGCTGCTGCCAACTAAGCCAGCCGCTCGCTGCGGTTGCCGCCACGGCACTGGCATAACCAGCCACCAGCTGTACCTTACCTTCAGCCAGCAATATTGGGATCCGGCCGCGTTGCCATGGCGGTACCCGCCATAATTTAAACCATTGCTTCAATGGTTTAGTGCGTTGCCCCAGCGGCTTAAACGGTAAACTCAACTGTCCAAAAACCAGCTGCCAGGCTTTGCCTGTTACCGGTAAGGCGCCGTTACCAGATTGTTGCTGCCAGACTAACTGACCACAACCAACAGGCAATGCCAGCGGCTGCGCTAACAGCAGCTGCGTCTGCCAGTGTAGTAACTCCGGCGCCGATGTCACTCCGGTTAGGTATAAACGCTGTAAAAAGCGCCGAACCTGCCACTGCCCCAGAATTAACAGCGGCTGCGCATCATCTTTAGCGGCAATGACCTGCTGTTTCAGCGTAACCAGCCACTGGCTCGATGGATTAAGGCCAACGCCAGCCAGCCATTTGCGTAACACCAAATCTTGCTGTAATTCAGGCAGCAAAGCCAACTGCTGTAAATCCAGGTAATCCGCCTGCTGACAGCTGGCCAGAGCGATACCGGTGTAATAATCGGTCAGCTGCAAGGCCTGTTGTAAATGTTCGCAGCTGCGGGCTGCGGTGCGGGGCAGCGCAGGCCAGCGCTCAGTCAACGTCGGCACCACCTGCAACCGCAAAAAATTACGGTCAAAATCCGGGTTACTATTGCTCTCGTCTTCGACCCAGCGTAATTGCAGCGCTGTGGCAACTTCCAATAATTGCTGTCGAGGGAAATTCAGCCAGGGCCGCAGCAGCAGCCCTTTCGCAAAAGGGCGACTGGGCGCCATAGCGGCCAAGCCGGCTAAGCCAGCGCCGCGTTTAAGCGCCAGCAGTAGGGTCTCTAACTGATCATTGGCATGATGAGCGGTTAACAGTACAGTTCCCGGCTGCTGCATATAGGTGGCGAGCACCTGGTAGCGGGCGTCACGGGCTTGTTGCTCCAGATCAGCGCGGCCAGCCAGCTTAACCCGATGTAACCGAAAAGCTACCCCTAATTGCTGGCATTGCTGCTGACAAAAAGCCGCCCAGTGATCGGCATTCGCACTTAAACCATGGTGGACATGCACAGCGGTCAACGGCATAGCGGCAGCCTGGCAAAGCGGTGCCAGCAAATGTAATAACAGTTGGGAGTCAAGGCCGCCGCTGTAAGCCAGTGTTAGCTGTTGAGGTGCCAGGCGCTGCAGCAGTTGTTGCAACGCCTGTTGCAGTTCAGATTGCGCCGCAATCACTGCGACAGGCAGTGTTCCGGCTGTGTCTGAAGCTTCAGACAAGGGGCAGACCTTAGCAATAACCGTACGACATCAACCGCTGGTAACGTTTGTCCAGCAACTCTTGTGTACTCAGCTTTTGCAGTTTTTCCAGATCCCGTACCAGTGCGGTTTTTAACGTTGCCGCCATTTGCTCCGGTGAACGATGCGCACCGCCGAGTGGCTCGGCAATCACTTCATCAATCAGCTTCAATTCTTTTAAGCGGCCGGCGGTAATCCCCATCGCCTCGGCAGCCAGAGGGGCTTTCTCCGCACTCTTCCACAGGATAGAAGCACAGCCTTCCGGTGAAATCACCGAATAAGTGCTGTACTGCAGCATATTGACTTTATCACCAACGCCAATCGCTAGCGCACCACCTGACCCCCCCTCGCCGACCACAGTACAGATCACCGGCACTTTCAGGCCAGCCATCACTTTCAGGTTACGGGCGATGGCTTCGGATTGACCGCGCTCTTCAGCACCAATGCCCGGATAAGCACCCGGGGTATCGATAAAGGTGATAATCGGCAACTTAAAGCGCTCAGCCATTTCCATTAAGCGTAAGGCTTTGCGGTAACCTTCAGGGCGGGGCATGCCGAAATTACGGCGGATCTTCTCTTTGGTATCGCGGCCTTTCTGATGGCCAATGACCATCACTGCCTGCTCGCCTAAGCGGGCAGTACCACCGACAATGGCATTGTCGTTAGCAAAGGCGCGGTCACCGCACAGTTCATCAAAATCATTGAACATATGCTCGATATAATCAAAGGTATAAGGGCGGCGCGGATGGCGTGCCAACTGGGCAATTTGCCAGGCTCCTAACTCAGCGAAGATTTTTTTGGTTAGTGTCAGGCTTTTTTCTTTTAGTTTGTTAATCTCTTCTTCTAACCCAAGATCATAATCGCCATTGCGACTGACATTGCGTAATTCGTCTATTTTTGCTTCCAGTTCGGCAATCGGTTGCTCAAACTCTAAATAATTCAGCATCATCGACTATCACTACCTAAATTAGTTAAATTCCAATTCTATTGTCGCCAGCTGCTTAAGCTGATGCAACAAGGCGTCGGCGGGCGTCACCCACCAGGCTGTCCCTAACTGCAGTCTGACCTGCCCTTCCTCGCGCTGATACCAAAGATAAACCGGTACTGTACCGGCACGATACTCCGCCAGCGCGTCTTGTAGCTTTTGCAGATAATTCTGGTCTATCTGCTGCGATTGTACAGTGATATTCAGAGATTTCAGCGATTTTTCGCGCATAGCGGTAATTTCGCTGACATCGCGGCCGGACATTGTAAGGCCACCATTAAAATCATCAAAGCTGACCTGTCCGGTTATAACTAAGATCTGGTCTTTTTGCAGCAAATGTTCAAAGCTTTCCAGCTGTTCCGGGAAAAAGCGTACATCCAGCCGGGCTGACTTATCATCCAGTGTCACAATAGCCCAGCGCCGGCCTTTTTTGTTAATCATCACCCGCACCGACACGACCAGGCCAGCAACCTGAATGCTTTGATCTTTCTTGGTAGGCTGAAGTTCAACCAGCCGGCAGTTCACATAATGCTTGAGCTCATCGCGATAGCGATTGATCGGATGGCCGGTTAAATATAAGCCCAGTGTCTCGCGCTCACCATCCAGCCAAATTTCATCCGGCCACAGCGGTACCAGCTTATAACTACTGCTGCTGGTGTCATTATCTGCTGCTAATAAGCCAAACAGATCGTCCTGTCCCACCGCCTGCGCCTTGGCATGTTGCTCCGCCGCCCGCATCGCCTCTTCCAGATTGGCCATCAAAATAGCCCGCTGCGGACCGGCATGCTGACCTTTAGCCAGTGGCGGACCCAGCCGGTCCATGGCACCGGACAGGATCAGTTTTTCCATCACTCTTTTGTTTAGCCGCTTTAAATCGACCTTGGCGCAGAAATCAAACAGGTCGCTAAAGCTGCCATGCTGATTACGCGCTTCAATAATGGCTTCAATCGGGCCTTCACCGACGCCTTTAATGGCGCCGATACCGTAAACAATATGTCCCTGCTCGTTAACGGTAAACTTGTACTGGCCGGTATTGACATCCGGCGGGATCAGTGTCAGCTGCATCCGCTCACACTCATCCACCAGCGTCACGATCTTGTCGGTATTGTCCATATCAGCCGACATTACGGCGGCCATAAACTCAGCCGGGTAATGCGCTTTCATCCACAGCGTTTGGTAGGAGACCAGTGCATAGGCGGCCGAGTGTGACTTGTTAAAGCCATAACCGGCGAACTTCTCTACTAAATCGAAGATTTTCATCGCCAGCTCGGGATCAATACCGTTTTGTACCGCCCCGTCGCGGAAGGTATCGCGCTGCTTGGCCATTTCTTCCGGCTTTTTCTTACCCATGGCGCGGCGTAATAAGTCGGCACCGCCAAGCGAATAGCCGGACAAGACCTGGGCGATCTGCATTACCTGTTCCTGATACAGGATAATACCGTAGGTCGGTTCCAGAATCGGTTTTAACGACTCATGCTGCCAGGTGGCATCCGGATAGGAGATTTCTTCCCGGCCGCGTTTACGGTCGATAAAGTTATCTACCATGCCCGATTGCAGCGGCCCCGGCCGGAATAATGCCACCAATGCAATCATATCTTCGAAGCAGTCCGGCTGCAGGCGGCGGATCAGATCCTTCATGCCACGCGATTCCAGCTGAAATACGGCGGTGGTATCGGCCCGCATCAGCATCTGATAGCTTTTGCTATCCTGCAGTGGAATGCTGTTAATATCGACCAGCGGCTTGCCTTCCTTGCGCAGCCGGGCATTCGCCATATTCACCGCCCACTGCAAAATGGTCAGAGTGCGCAGGCCAAGGAAGTCGAATTTGACCAGGCCGGCATATTCGACATCGTTTTTATCAAACTGGGTAACCGGGTTCTGGCCATGCTCATCGCAATAAAGCGGCGAGAAATCAGTAATCTTGGTTGGGGCTATCACCACACCACCAGCATGCTTACCGGCATTGCGGGTTACGCCTTCCAGCCGGCGCGCCATATCAATCAGATCGCGGACTTCTTCATCCGAGTCATACAGCTCGGGCAGGCGTGGCTCTTCTTTAAAGGCTTGCTCCAGCGTCATGCCGGGCGTTGGTGGAATTAATTTTGAAATGCGATCGACAAAGCCATAAGGATGGCCCAGTACCCGGCCAACATCGCGGATCACCGCCTTGGCGGCCATGGTACCGAACGTAATAATCTGTGATACCGCTTCGCGGCCATACAGCTCGGCGACGTGATCGATCACCTCATCGCGGCGATCCATACAGAAGTCGACGTCGAAGTCCGGCATCGACACCCGCTCAGGGTTTAGAAAGCGTTCGAATAGCAGGTCAAACTCGAGCGGATCCAAATCTGTGATCTTTAGCGCATAAGCCACCAGCGAGCCGGCACCGGAACCCCGGCCCGGACCTACCGGAATGTCATTATCCTTACTCCACTGAATAAACTCCATTACCACCAGGAAGTAGCCGGGAAAGCCCATCTGGTTAATCACATCGAGTTCAATCTGCAGCCGCTCGTCATATTCGCCGCGCCGCGCCGCTCTGATCTGCTCATCCGGAAACAGCTGTAATAAGCGCTGCTCCAGACCCTCACGTGATTTCAGTACCAGATAATCAGCATCGGACAAACCGCCAGTTGGAAAGGCCGGCAGGAAGTATTCGCCAAGCCGGATGGTAACATTACAGCGTTTGGCAATTTCCACGCTGTTCTCCAGCGCCTCCGGCAGATCGGCAAACAGCTCGGCCATCTCCTCGCTGCTACGCAGATATTGTTCTGCGGAGTAATTTTTTGGCCGGCGCTTATCATCCAGCGTAAAACCATCATGAATAGCCACCCGGATCTCATGGGCGGCAAAGTCTTCCGGCTTTAAAAATACGACTTCATTGGTCGCCACCACCGGTAACTGCTCAGTCTCGGCCAGTAGCACCGCCTTTTGTAAATACCGCTCTTCATCCGGGCGATTAGTGCGTATCAGCTCCAGATAGAACCGCTCTGCAAAATACTGCTGATAAAAATCCACCAGCGCTCTGACACTGTGCGGATTTTCTTTTAGTAAGGCTTTGCCCAGCGGGCCATCTTTGCCACCGGATAATACAATAATGCCGCTGCTGTGCTCGGCCAGCCAGTCATGCTCCAGCTGTGGCTTGCCATCGACATGGCCACGCAAATAAGCTTTAGATATCAGCTGGGTTAAATTCTGATAACCAGCATTGTCCGCTGCTAATAGCAGCAACCGGCTGCTTTCACCCGGGAACAGCGGATGTAGCACCCAGCAATCGACGCCGATAATCGGTTTGATGCCTGCTTCATGCGCGGTACTGTAAAAACGCACCAAGCCACAGAAGTTCATCTGATCGGTCAGCGCCAAGGCAGGCATACCCTGCGCTGCCGCAGCTTTGATAATAGGTTTCGTTTTGGCCAGGCCATCGACCATTGAAAAGTCGCTATGCACCCGTAAATGGATAAAACGCGGTTCACTCATCAGCGACTGGCCTCCAGCTGCTCAGCGATCAGCCGCACCGGTTTAAAGCTGCGCCGGTGCGCCGGCAAAATGCCGTGTTCGCTAATGGCTTGCAGGTGTGCCGCAGTTGGATAACCTTTATGGGCGGCAAAACCAAACTGTGGGTACAGCTGATCCAAGTCGGCCATTTCCTGGTCGCGCGCTACCTTGGCCAGAATCGAGGCGGCACTGATTTCCGCTACCAGACTATCACCTTTGACGACGGCACTGGACGGCATCGCAAGCGCCGGACAACGGTTACCATCAATCAGCACCCACTGTGGCTGGATCGCCAAAGCGGCCACTGCGCGCTGCATCGCCAGCATGGTGGCATGCAGGATATTTAGCTGGTCAATTTCCACCGGCTCGGCCCGGCCCAGCGCCCAGCACAGCGCCTTGGCTTTAATTTCTTCAGCGAGCAGCTGACGCTTTTTCTCGGTCAGTTTTTTTGAGTCATTTAATCCCAGGATCGGCTGCGCCGGATCCAGAATCACTGCTGCCGTTACCACAGCACCAATTAGAGGGCCGCGCCCTACTTCATCGACACCAGCGATTAACTTAACGTCGGGCCTTTGATAACTCATGGCGCCATCACCTCAGCGATGGTTGCGGCGGCAACCTGACTGGCATTCTGACGCAATACCTGATGTAAGCTCTGATATTCGGCCAGCAATGCCTCTGGTGCACCCGCGACCAGCGGTTGCATCGCCTGCAGCAAGGCCGGTACTGTTAAGGCATCCTGTAGCAGTTCAGTCACCAGCTCACGTCCAGCCAGTAAATTTGGCAGGCTGACATGCTGCAGTTTCACCAGTCGCTTGGCGATCTGATAGGTTAGCCAGTTGGTGCGGTAGCCTACGACCATCGCGCATTTTGCTAACATGGCTTCTAAAGTCGCGGTGCCGGAAGCAATAAAGGTGCTGTCTGCGGCCAGTAATACCTGCCGCGCCTGGCCGGTAAATTCGCTGATCTCAAGCTCAGGCGCCACCTGCGCTTTAATACTTTGCCAAAGCGCCGCTTTTTCGGCGGTGACCATATTGGTCACCAGCTGTAACTGTGGATTTTGCTGTTGCAGCGACGCTGCAGCTTTTAGAAAATCCGGCGCCAGCAGTTTGATTTCATTAGTCCGGCTGCCTGGCATAATCGCCAGCACTGGCCTTAACGGATCTAGTCCCAATTCGGCTTTGGCCGTGGTTTTATCTACCGTTAGCGGCATGCTGTCAGCAAGGGTATGGCCGACAAAGGTACAAGGCACCTGATAGCGGTCGTAAAAGGCTTTTTCAAAGGGTAATAGCGATAACACCATATTGGTGGCTTTGGCAATTTTAAAAATCCGTTTATGGCGCCAGGCCCAGACCGAAGGGCTGACATAATGCACGGTTTTAATGCCTTGTTGCTTTAATGCCAACTCGACCGGCAGATTAAAGTCCGGTGCATCGATACCTATAAATACTGCGGGTTGCTCAGCCAGAATAGCGGCTGTGATGTCTTTCTTAATTTGCAGCAAGCGTCTGAGCCGGCCCAATACTTCGACCAACCCCATCACCGCCAGCTCTTCCATTTCGAACAAGGCCCGAAAGCCGAGTGCCTGCATCCGCGGGCCGCCAATACCAAAAAACTCTGCATCCGGGTAGCGCTGTTTTAGCGCTGTAATCAAATCGGCACCGAGAATATCTCCGGAATGCTCACCGGCAATCAGCGCAATTTTTAACGGGGGTGTCTGTTGAACCATCATCCGGCGGTCTTTTCCTGAGTTCTGTGCTAAGCGTCACGCTATTATTCTTAGAAAGGTTTGCTATCTTAACGGCTAGTGACGGCGAGTTAAACCTTCAAATAAAAAACGCGCCATTAAAGCGCGCTTTCTAAGCTACAGTAAGCGTTAACGCACAATACCACGGCTGGCATTGGCAATAAAATCGGTAAAGACTTTTAGCTCTGGGAACTCTGCCGCTTTATCCGCTAAGGCAGCTAAAGCTTCAGGTACCGTCTGGCCTTTACGATAGACTTCTTTATAGGCCCGGCGCAGTTCTAACAGCACTTCAGCGCTAAAACCGCGGCGCTTTAAGCCCTCAGTATTCATACCCGCCGGTACGCAAGGTGAACCATGCACCATCAGGTAAGGCGGCACATCTTTTAATACAATAGAGCCACCACCGCAGAAACTGTGGGCACCGATATGCACAAACTGATGCACGCCGGTCATGCCACCTAAGATCGCCCAATCACCAATATGCACATGACCGGCCGCCTGCGCGCCACTGGCAAAAATAACATGACTGCCAATCACACAGTCATGCGCGACATGGGTGGTATTCATAAACAGGTTATGGCTTCCGATGATGGTCTGGCCTTTATCCTGCACTGTACCGCGGTGCACCGAACAGCCCTCACGGAATACGTTATAGTCGCCAATCACTAACTCCGTTGGCTCACCCTTATATTTTTTATCCTGACAGGCTTCACCAATACTGGCAAATTGATAAAAGTGATTACCTTTACCAATCTTTGACGGTCCTTTGATGGCGACATGCGATTCTAATACACAGTCATCACCCAGTTCGACATCATGGCCGACATAACAAAAGGGCCCGATCTTTACGTTCTGACCAATTTTAGCGCTTGCTTCAATTACCGCGGTAGCATGGATCACGTTACATCTCTCTTCTGGCACACATCAGTTCAGCGCAGCACACTACCTGGCCGTCGACCTTGGCTTCGCCATAGAATTTCCACATGTTCCGCCGCTCCTTCAGGAACTTCACTTCCAGGATCATGGTATCACCTGGTACTACCGGCTTTTTAAAGCGCGCTTCATCAATGGCCGCAAACAAATACAGCTCGTTGTCGCTACGCTCTGTGACGGTTTTAAAACCCAGAATACCGGTAGCTTGCGCCAGGGCTTCCAGAATCAGTACGCCCGGGAAAATTGGCATCCCCGGGAAATGCCCGGTAAATACCGGCTCATTCATGGTGACATTTTTCACCGCGGTCAGACTTTCACCCGGCGTATAATCCAGCACTTTATCAATTAACAAAAACGGATAACGATGCGGCAACAATGCCATAATTTCCTGAATATCCAGGCTATTAAGTTGATTAGCCAAAATTAATCCTCTGTGGCAGCAGGGGTGTCTTCACCACTGGCTGCAAATTGTTTTTCTAGTTGTTTAACCCGCTGATACAGCTGATCAATCTGCCGTAATTTCGCCGTGTTACGACGCCATTCGGCATTGGTCGTGGCTGGTAAACCTGAAGTATAGACGCCTTTTTCTGTTACCGGTTTCATTAACATCGCCATACCGGAAACCTGGGCACCATCACAAATTTCAATATGACCGTTAATGACGGCAGCGCCGCCTATTATACAGTATCGGCCGATAGTAGTACTGCCGGCAACAGTGGTACAACCAGCGATAGCTGTATGGTCACCAATCTTCACGTTATGGGCAATTTGGCAGAGGTTATCGATAATCACATTATTGCCAATTAGCGTATCTTCAATAGCGCCACGGTCGATACAGGTGTTGGCGCCAATTTCACAATCATCACCGATCCGAACCGAACCGGTCTGTGGAATTTTTAGCCAGCGGCCACGTTCATTGGCAAAACCAAAGCCATCGGCACCGATCACGGCACCACTTTGGATCACGCAACGCTGGCCAATCTTAACACGATGATAGATAGCAACATTGGCCCACACTTTGGTCGCGGCACCAATCTCGGCCCCTTCACCGATAAAGCAACCGGCACCAATCTGCGCACCGGCACCAATGACCGCCTGTGCTGAGATCACGGCCTTGGCACCGATGGCGGCATCAGCAGCAATGTGGGCACTGGGGTCGATAACGGCCGTCGGGTGAATACCTGTTTGCGCGCTGGCCGGCGTGGTATCCAATAACTGCGCCGCCTTAGCAAAGGCAACGTACGGATCGGCAACCACTAACACATTAACGCCAGGCGCAACAAAGGGCACATCGTCGGCTTTTATCAAAACCGCAGTGGCATTGGTTTCGGACAGAAAAGGACGATACTTACTATTTGACAGAAAACTGAGTTCACCTGCTGCGGCATTTTCCAGGGACGCAACAGCAGAAACGCCGCAAGCGGCGTTTCCAATCAGCTCTGCGTTCAGCTTTTCAGCTAAGACAGATAATAAAATCACAGTTTAGTTCGCTCTGCCAACCTGCTGAATAACTTTTTCAGACAGGTCATATTCTGGTTTCGCATACACCGCAGCATTGGCGTTTAATACCACATCGAATTTCTCGCGCTCAGCGACAGCATCAATAGCGGTTTTGATCAGACCCAGAATACGATTGCGCTCTTCGTTCTGACGCTGACGAATTTGCTCATCCAATGGGCGGGCCAGTTCTTCGTATTGCTGACGCTGCTTGTTGATAGCTTCTGCCAGTTCTTGCTGTTGCTTTTCGCTCATGGTTGGGCCGTCACGACGCGCCTTTTCCATATTGAAATTGATATCACGTTCCAGCTTGTTAACTTGTTCAATCCGCGCGGCGAATTCAGTGCGGATAGTTTCCTGTACTTGCTGTGATTGCGGGATGCTGGCGGCAACCGCCTGTACATCAACGAAACCGATTTTTACTTCTTTTGCTTGCAGGCTGCCAGCAGCTAACATTGTCGCGACTACGAAGACTGCAGACTTAAATAAATTACTGTTAAACATCTTGATTCCCGTCATGTTTTAGAATGTTGTACCGATATTGAAACTAAAGTTTTCTTGTAAATCGCCTTCGTACTTTTTGATGATCTTCGCCAGGCTGAAGGTGAGAGGGCCCATTGGCGAAATCCATTGTACCGAAACCCCCGCCGTGGCGCGGATCAGACTAGGATCAGAATAATCCACAAGCAAAGGCTCACGGCTGTTTTCACTACGCAACTGTACCAAATTGGCATAGCGATTAATATCAAATTCTGTATCCCAGACATTACCAGCGTCGATGAAAATACTGGTACGTACTGAATTGCGATTTTCCTCTTTCAAAAATGGCGTCGGCGTAATTAACTCCAGTGTTAACATCGCCATCGCATTGCCACCAATTGACCGGGTCGACACATTATAAGTGTCGTTTTGCGGATCAGTTGGGAAGCTGCTGCCACCACCAATAGGATCCGGTACCCCAGGTACAAAGGTTGCGGAGCGGAAAATAGCTCGCGGACCGATAATCCGGCTTTCAAAGCCACGGATATTCTGACCACCACCGTAGAAATTCTCAGTAAATGGCAGCGTGAAGTCATAGCCATTCTTGCTACCATAGCCCTGACCATAACCCAGTTCTAACTTGGTACGGAAAGACCATTGGTGATCACGACTTAGCGGAATATATTGCTGCGCTTCGAACATGGTTTTGTAGTACTGCAGATCCGAGTTCGGCGTCGTCGCACGCAACGTCAGATTTACCATGCGTCCTGAGGTAGGGAACAAGCCCCGGTTCAGCGTACTATGTAACCAGCCAGCGCTTAGCTCATAGTTAGTGAAGTTATAACCGCCATCCGGATTGCGCGCATCCAGCAATACCGCACGGAAATGCCGTAACTGATCGTACTCGTTAATCGAGTTAATCTTGTTTACCGAGACATTACCGCCAAAATTTAAACGGTTATATTCATTGATCGGATAACCAATATTGGCACCAACGCCGTAACGACGCTGATTATAGGCTTCGAGGTTAGACGAGGCACGGGTGTAGTCCACATCAGAATAGAATAACTGGCCACCCAGGCTGACACCATCCAGCGTAAAATACGGGTCGGTAAAAGATAAACTGACACCCTTCTGGTATTTGTTAGTGCTTAAACTAATACCAGCAGCATTACCCGAACCAAAGAAGTTGTTTTGCTCCACACCGATCTGGAACGACAACCCCTGGAAACTACCGTAAGAGATACCGGCATTAAAACTACCTGATGGCTGTTCTTTAATGGTAAAGCCGATATCGACTAAGTCATCAACACCGGGGACCGGAGTGGTGGCAAAATCCACTTTTTCGATATACATCAGGCGTTGGATCCGCTCTTTTGATAACTCCAGCGCATCATTTGATAACCAGGCACCTTCCATCTGCCGCAGTTCACGGCGAATAACTTCATCTTTAGTGCTGGCGTTACCTTTAACATCGATCCGTCTGACATAGACCCGCTTGCCCGGATCGACACTGATGGTCAAGGCGACTTCTTTGGTATCGTCATTGATATTCGGGATCGTACGGACCCGCGAATTCGCATAACCAAAGCGCGCCAGTACCCGGGCAATATTCTCTTCAGTAAAGGTCACCAAGGCACCGTTATACAGTTGGCCTTTTTGTAACGGCACTATGGCGCGGATAATTTCTTCCTGACCAATCAAATCACCGACAAAGTTAATATCGCTGATATTGTACTGCTCGCCTTCGGTAACGTTGAGTGTGACATAGACTGAGGTTTTATCGGGGCTGACAGCGACCTGAGACGACTCGACGCCAAAACGCAGATAACCACGATCCAGGTAGTAGCTGTTAATTTTTTCGATATCGCCCTGCAGCGTTTGTTTTTGATAGCGGTCGGAAGTCCAGAACCGCCACCACGGCATATCCTGCTTCGATTCAACAACGCTTAACAACTCTTCATTACTGAAAATATTGTTACCGACGATATTAATCTGCCGTACTGAGGCCGCATCACCTTCTTCAAACTCGAAAGTCAGATTTACCCGGTTTCGCGGCAGGTAATTCACCTTAACTTCAACCTTGGCCTGATACTTACCGACGCCATGGTAAAACTCGGTTAAACCATTCTCGATATTACGCAGAATCGTCTTATCCAGTGGCTCACCCACTATGATACGGTTGCCGGTTAAGCTTTCTGTTAGCTGTTCATCCTTAATATCTTTGTTCCCTTTGAACTCGATATTATTGATAGTAGGCCGTTCACGCAGACGGTAAATGACGGTGTTACCATCACGAAATACCCGGATATCATCAAAGTGACCCGCACTGTAAAGCGTGCGGATACTACGGGACAGGGTATAGTCGCTAACGGTGTCACCGATGGTAAAAGGCAAATTATTTAGCGCCGCACCCAAGGCAACGCGTTGCAGACCTTCGACCTGAATGTCCTGTACCGTAAAAGATTCTTCAGCAAACACTGAGTGGCTGCCTGTAGCAAGCAAGATCGCAGCTACTAATCGCTTAATTGTCATTATTTGAACTACTTATGATTAGTTTATTACAAACGAGAAATATCGTTGAGCAGCGCAATTCCCATTAACATCAGCAGGACTAAAGCACCGAAGCGAAAACCTATTTCCTGCGCTCTCTCAGAGACAGGTTTACCGCGTATTAGTTCCACCACAAGATACATTAAATGGCCGCCATCCAAAATAGGCAGCGGCAATAAATTGATAACCGCCAGGTTGACACTGATCAGTGCCATAAAGGACAGGAAAGCAATTAAACCGATACTGGCCGTAGTGCCCGCCCCCTGCGCTATTGAAATAGGACCGCTCAGATGCTTCACCGACACATCGCCGGTAAGCAGCTTACCAATCATCGCAAAGCTTAGGCGCGTCAACTGCCAGGTTTGAGCAACGCCTTCGCCAATAGCAGCCAGTATGCCATAACGTTGGGTATAGAGCAGCCCCTCAGGCCAGGGCGATACCTGAGGCACGACCCCTAACAAACCCTGACTAAAGCCATCTGCCGCTGTGGTTAACTGCGGTACCGCCCGCAGTTCCAACAGCTCGCCGGCACGGCTGATCTGTAACACTAACTCGCGCTCCGCGCTATTGCGGATCCGTTGCTCCAGCTGCGACCATTCGCTAATGGTCTCACCATCAATAGCCAATACTGTATCGCCAGCCTGCAGACCGGCGCGCTCGGCGGCAGAATCAGGTGCGATCTGCGCCAGCGTTGTTGTCGCCTCCGGCAACAGCATCTTTAAGCCAAGACTTTGAAACACCGATTGTTGGTCAGGGTTAAATTGCCAGTTGCGGGTATCTAATACCAGTTCGCGCTCAGCCAGCGTCTGGCGCTGCTGCAGTTGCAAGCGGATTTGCGGCCGCCCCAACTGCTCAACCAGTAACAGATTGGCGCTGCGGATATCCCGTACTGGCCGGCCATTAATCGCCAGGATTTGTTCATCCGGCCGCACCCCGGCCTGATAAGCGATAGACTGCGGCGCTGCGCCTGCCAATACCGGTTTCACTTCCGGTACGCCAATCAGATACATCAACCACAACAGAAAGATCGCAAAAATAAAGTTAGCGCCTGGTCCGGCAGCGATAATCGCCATCCGTTGCCGCACTGTCTTATGATTAAACGCCAGATCCCGAAATTGCGGCAATACCGGATCAATCCGCTCGTCCAGCATCCGCACATAGCCGCCCAGCGGAATAGCCGCTATCACAAATTCAGTACCCTGACGATCGCGCCAGCTAAATAACGCCTTGCCAAAACCAATCGAAAACCGCTTTACCAGTACACCGTTTTTGCGTGCCACCCAAAAATGACCGAACTCATGTACGGTAACCAATACACCGAGGGCAACGACAAAACTGAGCAGGTTCCACAACAACGCAGACATCAGAACTTTCCTATTAGCGCACGGGCAAAGGCACGGCTTTGTTGATCAACCTCCAATATAGCATCCAGACACTGCGCGTCATAGTGCGCAAATTCTGTCAGACAGCGCTGGTTAACCTCACTAATGCGGTTAAAGGCCAACTGTCCCTGTAAGAAAGCCGCTACCGCTTCTTCATTGGCGGCATTGAGCGCTGTGGTCGCCCCCTGTCCGGCTGCACAGGCATCGATTGCGAGATAAAGATTGGGATAACGCGCCGGCTCGGGTTCGGTAAAGGTAAAGGCCGCCAACTTACTAAAGTCCAGTGCTGGAACCGGACTACTGATCCGCTGTGGGTAGGCCAGAGCATGCGCGATAGGAGTGCGCATATCCGGTTGTCCCAGCTGCGCCAGCACTGAACCGTCACTGTACTGCACCATAGAGTGAATAATGCTTTGCGGGTGGATCACCACCTGGATATCTTGCGGCGCACAGTTGAATAACCAGCGCGCTTCAATAAACTCCAGCCCCTTATTCATCATGGTGGCACTATCAACCGAAATCTTCTGGCCCATACTCCAGTTCGGATGCGCTACCGCTTCCGCCGGCGTAATAGCGGCGAAACTGTCCAACGGCCGGGTTAAAAAAGGGCCGCCACTGCCGGTAAGCAGCAAACGGCTAATACCATGCTCAGCTAACTGACCCTGGCTGGCCGCTTGTTGCAGTGCCGGAGGTAAGCATTGAAAAATCGCATTATGTTCGCTGTCAATTGGCAGCAAGGTTGCGCCATGCTGCGCCACCTTGGCCATAAAGAGGCCACCGCTCATCACCAGCGCTTCTTTATTGGCCAGCAAAACCTTTTTGCCGGCTTCAACTGCCGCCAGGGTTGGAAGCAAGCCGGCCGCACCGACAATAGCGGCCATCACGATATCCGCGTCCGGATGCGCCGCCAGTGCCGTTAAACCGGCAGTACCCGATAACACTTCTGTTGTCAGCCCGGCTTGTTGCAAGCGGAATTTTAGCTCAGCTGCAGCCTGGTCATCCTGCATCGCCGCAAAACGCGGTTTTACTGCCAGACACTGCTCGAATAGCTTATCGACTGCGGTCGCCGCCGTCAGAGCCAGCACCTGAAATTTATCCGGGTGTGCCGCGACTACCGATAAGGTACTGCAGCCGATAGAGCCGGTTGCGCCCAGAATCACCAACTGCTTCATAAAAATTGGTTACCCAGAAACGCCAGCAATAACGCATAAAGTGGTGCTGTGGCGGTTAAGCTGTCGATACGATCCAAAATTCCACCGTGTCCCGGTAAAAAAGCACCGCTGTCCTTTTTACCCGCCACCCGTTTAAACATACTCTCACTCAGATCGCCAAATACCGACAATACCGTTAGCGCTATAGCAGCCAGATACCAGTGCCAGCTTACGCCTGGCCAGTCACGCCAGACCAGTAACGCCGTCAGCACCAAGAGTACAAAACCAAGACCGCCAAGCATACCTTCCAGCGTTTTACCGGGGCTGACTTTAGGCAACAACTTAGTTTTACCAAAGGGCTTACCGACAAGATAGCCACCGATATCGGCGGCCCATACCAGGCCCAGTAACGCGAAAATCAACCAGGCACCATAGAAAGAGGACTGCTCGTAACCAAGACCGCGGATATATAACAATGCAGCCCAAGCCGGCAACAAGGTACACCAGCCCATTAGCGCGCGACGCCAATCACTGCTGGCCCACAGCCGCTGACTAGCCGGAAAGGTTAATACCAGCACAATCGCCAGTAACCACCAGGCGGCACCAAGCATTAAAATTGAAAATAACGGCAGGTTATGTAGCACCAGTTGGTTGGGACCAAGTGGCGTTACGGCATAAAACAAGGCCATTAGCGCGGCGGTTAATACCACATACAGTGCCCGGCTACGCTTATTAGTCAGGCCACAAAAACCACTCCATTCCCAAGCACCGAGTAAAAAGGCTGCAGACAACACGGCAGCAAATAAATACAGGGGCAGATAAAATACCGCTGCCAGCGCCAGTGGCGCCAGGATCAGGGCTGTTATCAGACGTTGTTTAAACAATATGCTTATCCTTTATTATTATTGATAGCGGCAAGCTCACGGATCTGGGCACCAGTACAGCCAAAGCGGCGCTCCCGGTTGATATAGGCGGCAATGGCTTCAGAGAATACCTGCTGATCAAAATCCGGCCATAAGGTTTCGGTAAACCACAGCTCCGCATAAGCGGCCTGCCACAGCAAAAAGTTACTGATGCGTAAATCGCCACCGGTACGGATCAACAGATCCAGCTCCGGTTGCTCCGCCATTTGCATCTGGCTACCCAGTAGCTGCTCATTAATTTGCGCTGGCTGCAAAGTGCCGCTTTGTACCTGCTCCGCCAATTTTCGGCTGGCTGCGACGATATCCCAGCGCCCACCATAATTAGCCGCAATATTCAGCGTCATGGCGGTATTTGCCGCCGTCAACTGCTCTGCCTTGCGGATACTTTGTACCAGCTTATCGCTAAATGCCGATAAATCACCAATTATTTTTAACCGGATATTATGCTTGTGCAGGGCTTTGACTTCTTTCTGCAACACCATTAAAAACAGCTGCATCAGCGTACTGACTTCATCTTCCGGCCGCCGCCAGTTTTCACTGCTAAAAGCAAATAACGTCAGCGACTGGATGCCCAACTCACGGCAAAAACTAACACTACGCCGCACCGCTTCCACACCTTTTTTATGGCCCCAGACCCGCGGCTTACCTTGCCGCTCGGCCCAGCGTCCATTGCCATCCATGATAATTGCCACATGTTGCGGCAAGCTGTGCTGTCTTAGCTGGGTTACTCCAGTCATCCGTAAAACCTGTGTAAGAATAGTGCCATAAACCGCTTAGTCAGCTGTTCCCGTTGCAGAGTTCAGCTTGCGCTTAACAAAAAGCGCCGCGAAGTAAAACTGGCACGGCGCTTTTTTAAGTATTCAACCGAACAGTAGCAACAGAAGTCTACAATCAGACTTCCATCAGCTCCCGCTCTTTTTCCGCTAACACTTCATCGATTTTCTTTACAAAGATATCGGTCAGCTTTTGAATTTCATCTGCAGCTTTACGCTCATCATCTTCACTGATTTCTTTATCTTTCAGTAAGGCTTTAAAGTCAGCATTGGCATCACGACGAATATTACGCACAGCAACCCGGCCGCCTTCCGCTTCGCCACGTACCAGCTTGACCAGATCTTTACGACGCTCCTCGGTCAGCGGTGGTAATGGCACCCGGATCACAGTACCGGCTGACATCGGATTTAATCCCAGATTCGAGGCCATAATGGCTTTTTCTACCGCCTGGGTCAGGCTTTTATCAAATACGGTGATCGCCAGCGTACGAGAGTCTTCAATCGACACGTTAGCAACCTGGCGTAACGGGGTGTCGGCACCGTAGTACGACACTTGAATACCGTCCAGCAAGCTGGGGTGGGCCCGGCCAGTGCGAACCTTAGTAAGTTGGCTTTTCAGCGCTTCTACGCTTTTATCCATCCGGACTTTTGCATCAGCAATAATGTCGTTAATCACGATCGTTATCCTTTTATTGATCCAGCTGTGGCGCCAACGGCGCCATTAGGCCGGCTAGTTTACTGTAAATTTTCCTGATGGTCGATGGTTGTGCCTTCGGCCTCACCCATAATCACCCGCTTCAGCGCGCCAGGTTTGTTCATATTAAAGACGCGGATTTGCAGATTATGGTCACGAGCCAGAGTAAAGGCCGCCAGATCCATGACCTTCAGTTCTTTATCCAATACCTCGTTATAGGTCAGTTGGCTGTATAGCGTCGCGGCAGGATCCTTTACCGGATCCGCAGAATAAACGCCGTCCACCTTGGTGGCTTTTAAAACTGCATCGGCTTCAATCTCGATACCGCGTAAACAGGCAGCTGAATCCGTAGTAAAGAACGGGTTACCGGTACCGGCGGAGAAAATGACTACCCGGCCCGATTTTAATAAACTGATGGCCTCAGCCCAGCTATAGGCATCACAGACGCCGTTTAATGGGATGGCGCTCATCATCCGCGCGTTGACATACGCCCGGTGCAGGGCATCACGCATCGCCAGGCCGTTCATTACGGTAGCCAACATGCCCATATGGTCGCCGACAACACGGTTCATACCGGCTTTGGCTAAACCTTCGCCACGAAAGATATTACCGCCACCAATGACGATACCGACCTGCACGCCCAGTTCGACTAATTCTTTGATTTCCTGAGCCATCCGATCCAACACCTTAGGATCGATACCAAAGCCCTCATCCCCCATCAGGGCCTCGCCACTGAGTTTTAACAGGATGCGCCGATACATTGGTTTTGGATTGATACTCATGGTTACCCCTAGTGCTGTTGGTGTTGTTATGCAGTTATACCCTTTTTCCTTGCAAAGGCGGGGGTGTTGGCTACCCGGATCTGCAAGGCTTTTGGGTGTATGCGAGCCGGGCAAAAAAAAACCGCGACTTAGGTCGCGGTTATTTTAGCGTTTTTACGCCATTTGCTAAAGCGCAAATTACTTCTTAGCAGCAGCGATCTGAGCCGCAACTTCAGCTGCGAAGTCTTCTTCTTTCTTCTCAATACCTTCGCCTACTTCCAGACGAATGAAAGAAATGGCTTTCGCGCCGTTTTGCTTCAGGAATTCGCCAGTGGTGATTGACGGATCTTTCACGAATGGCTGGCCAGTTAAGCTCACTTCGCCAGTGAACTTGGTCATCCGGCCGGCAACCATTTTCTCAGCGATTTCTTGTGGCTTGCCTGAGTTAACTGCGATTTCAACCTGGATTTGACGCTCACGCTCTACCACTTCGGCAGATACGTCTTCCGGGTTAACATAACCTGGGTTATTCGCTGCAACGTGCATTGCTACGTCTTTAGCGATATCTTCGTTACCACCTTCCAGCACAGCTAATACACCAATGCGGCCAGAGTGGATATACTGGCCAATCACCGCGCCTTCAACTTTGGCAATGCGACGTACGTTGATGTTTTCACCGATTTTGGCTACCAGAGTAGCACGGGTATCTTCCACAGAAGTACCGTTCAGATCAGCGGCTAACAGCGCTTCAACGTTGTCGATGTTCTGAGCCTGGGCCAGATCAGCAACGCTATTGGCAAAGGCCAGGAAGCTGGTGTCACGGGCTACGAAGTCAGTTTCGCAGTTAAATTCAATCGCCAGACCAACACCGTTAGCAACGCGGGTTAATACCACGCCTTCAGCAGCGATACGGCCGGCTTTCTTGGCAGCCTTGGCTAAGCCGCTTTTACGCATAGCGTCGATTGCCGCTTCGATATCACCTGCGGTTTCTTCCAGCGCTTTTTTACAATCCATCATGCCAGCGCCAGTGCGCTCGCGTAATTCTTTTACTAATGCGGCAGTTACAGCCATGGGAGCTTCCTCGTAATTTAGTTCAGACAAACAGGGGCGAGACGCCCCTGTTGCAAAGTGATCCTGAATCTCAGCCGAGCTTACACCCGGCTGATGACAGAATAATTATTCTGCTTCAACGAAGGCTTCGGCTTCAGCCTGGACTTCGATGGTTTTGTCACGACCTTCCTGGATCGCCTGGCCAACAGCGCCCAGATATAACTGGATAGCGCGGATAGCGTCGTCGTTACCAGGGATTACGTAGTCAACACCTTTAGGATCTGAGTTAGTATCTACAATAGCTACTACCGGAATACCCAGGTTGTTGGCTTCTTTGATCGCGATATGCTCGTGGTCAGCGTCGATAACGAACAGTACGTCCGGTAAGCCGCCCATCTCTTTGATACCGCCTAAGCTCTTTTCCAGCTTGTCCATCTCACGGGTACGGTCTAAAGCTTCTTTCTTGGTCAGCTTGTCGAAAGTACCGTCCTGGCTTTGTGCTTCCAGGTCTTTTAAACGCTTGATTGACTGACGAACAGTTTTCCAGTTAGTCAGCATACCACCTAACCAGCGGTGGTTTACGTAGAACTGGTCAACTTTAACTGCGGCTTCTTTGATCGCTTCTGAGGCAGCGCGCTTGGTACCTACGAACAGGATCTTGCCCTTTTTCGCTGATACTTGCTGAATGAAAGCCAGGGCGTCATTCATCATTGGAACAGTTTGTTCCAGGTTGATGATATGTACACGGTTACGGGCGCCGAAAATGAATGGCTTCATTTTTGGGTTCCAGTAACGGGTTTGGTGACCGAAGTGTACGCCCGCCTGGAGCATGTCGCGCATTGAAACTTTTGCCATGATAATTTTCCTGTTTAGGGGTTAGGCCTCCATGCATCCCATATGCCGACCCGGTTTTCACCAGGCACCCCGGAATACGTGTCGATGCATGTGTGTTGTTTAATTAAGTGTTTTGCAGTTTGCTAACGTCAAAAACGACTCACTTATAACCAGAAATTCTGTAAAGCTACAGCACTCCGGCGCTAAGTTAGGGTACAATGCCATTTGCGAAATTGCGGCGCGCTTTATACCATAATGCCGTATTAAATACAATCTGATGGGCAAATAAACAGCAGTTTAGCGCCAATGGATTTCAAGATGCACGGCGATATCCGCGCGATAAGTTAGAGAGAACAAGCATGACAGCACCGATTAAAACTCCGGCCGAAATAGAAAAAATGCGCATTGCAGGTCGTTTGGCCGCCGAAGTGCTGGAAATGATCGAACCCCATGTTAAAGCCGGTGTCACTACCGACGAGCTGAATACTATCTGCCATGACTATATTGTTAATGTGCAGCAGGCTGTACCGGCACCATTAAACTACCACGGTTTTCCAAAATCCATCTGTACTTCGGTAAACCATGTGATCTGTCACGGTATCCCTGGCGACAAGGTGCTAAAAGACGGCGATATTATCAATATCGATATTACCGTGATTAAAGATGGCTATCACGGTGACACCTCGAAGATGTTTGTGGTGGGCAAACCGAGCATTCTGGCTGAGCGCTTGATCCGTATCACCCAGGAGGCGATGTACCTTGGGATTAAGAAAGTCAAAGACGGTGCCCGCCTCGGTGATATTGGTTATGTGATCCAACAACATGCCGAAAAACATAGCTACTCGGTGGTGCGTGAATACTGTGGTCATGGTATCGGCGCCGTGTTCCATGAAGAGCCGCAGGTACTGCATTACGGTAAACCGGGAACCGGTGAGGTGCTAAAGAGTGGCATGTGTTTAACCATTGAGCCGATGATTAATGCCGGTGCCCGTCATAGCAAACTGTTAAAAGATGGCTGGACAGTCGTTACCAAGGATCGCAGTTTATCCGCCCAGTTTGAACATACCATTCTGGTCACCGATACCGGTTGCGAAATTTTAACGCTGCGCAGCGATGACACCATCGACCGGATTGTTACCGCAGAGTAACCTAACACAACACAGCATAAGGAGTTCCTCTTGAGTCAGGTCTTAAGTTTTAACCGCCCCCTGCCCGAGCGGTACTCCCTGGATGCCTATAAAAAGCACTTCGCAGAATTTCAGGAATTTCAGGCCCGCGCCTTTCACAGCCAGCCAATTAATGCACTGGTCAAAGCCCGCGCCCGCTTCGTCGATGAGGTACTGCTGCAGCTGTGGCAATACTGCGATCTGGCAAAAGATAAAAGTATCAGCCTGCTAGCCGTTGGCGGTTATGGCCGTGGCGAACTACATCCCTATTCCGATATCGATTTATTACTGCTGGTCGAAAAAAGGCCCGGCAGCGCGCAGCACGAAGCCATCGGCCGCTTTATTACACTGCTGTGGGATCTGCGGCTGGAAGTCGGCCACAGTGTCCGCACGCTAAAAGAAACTCTGAGTCTGGGCAAAGAAGACATTACCATTGCCACCAATTTGCTGGAAATGCGGCTGCTCACTGGCAATAAGCAACTGTTTAACGAGTTGCACGAAGCTGCGATGAGTGAGAGTTTCTGGACCAGTCAGGCGTTTTTTCAGGCGAAACGGCATGAACAGCAACAGCGCCATGCCCAGTATCATGGCACTGCCTATAACCTGGAACCGAATCTGAAAGCCAACCCGGGCGGACTGCGTGATATCCAGACCATCGGTTGGGTCGCCAAAAAACACTTTAATACCCGTACCATGCGCGAACTGGTGGCCTATCAGTACCTGACGGAAGATGAATATCAGGAACTGATGGAGTGTGAGGCTTATCTGTGGCAAATGCGTTTTGCGCTGCATTTGGAAGCTGGCCGTAACGAAAACCGGATCCTGTTCGATTATCAGCCAGCTGCCGCCGAACGGCTGGGTTTTGGTGCCGATGGTAAGGCCTCGGTCGAGCGGATGATGAAGCGGTTTTTCCGCACCGTACAGCGGGTCAGCGAACTGAACGAAATGCTGTTACAACACTTTGAAGGCAGCATTCTGAATTCGCAGCAAAAAGTTAAAGTCAGCCAACTGGACGATTACTTTGAATTACATGGCCATCTGATTAAAGCCAGTGATAATGCGGTCTTTGCCAAGCGTGATAATTTACTGCGGCTATTCTGGCATATTGCCAATAACTCCAATATTACCGGCGTGCACTCGACGACGATCCGACTGATTCGCCAGGTGCGGCGGCGTTTGATGGGTGACCTGCAGGATTATGAAGCCTGTCGCCAGTTGTTTCTGGCACTACTGCGCCACCCGCGCGGCATGGACAAAGCCATTACCCTGATGCACCGCTACGGCATTCTGGCCGCTTATCTGCCACAGTGGCGTAATATCGAAGGCCAGATGCAGTTCGACTTGTTTCATGCCTACACCGTGGATGAGCATACGCACCGGCTGTTAAAAAACCTGTATAAGTACAGCTTGCCAGAGCATGACAGCGAATTTCCGCTTTGCTCCGATATTGTCAAAAAAATGGAGAAACCGGAGCTGCTGTACCTGGCCGGGATCTTCCACGATATTGCCAAAGGCCGCGGCGGCGATCACTCCGAACTGGGCGCCATGGATGTGCGCGAATTTGCCAAGCTGCATAAACTCAGTGACTTTGACAGCAAGCTGATTGCCTGGTTAGTCGAAAACCATCTGTTAATGTCGGTGACGGCACAGCGCCGCGATATTCATGACCCGCAAGTGGTCGCCGAATTTGCCGAAAAGGTGCGCGATGAAACCCGGCTCAATTATCTGTATTGCCTGACGCTGGCCGATATCCGCGCCACCAACGATAATTTGTGGAACGACTGGAAAGGCTCACTGTTACGTGAGTTGTTTTTAGCAACCCAAAAAGCCTTTCGCCGCGGTTTGGAAAAACCGATGGATCTGCGCGATCTGATCCGTGAAAACCAGGCCGAAGCCCTGCCACTGCTGATAAAACAAAGCTTTATCGAAAGTGAGATCCTACAGTTGTGGAGCCGGATCAAAGCCGATTATTTTGCCCGTTACAGCCCAAAGCAAATTGTCTGGCATACCGAACATATTCTGCGGCACAAAGATCCCAATGAACCTCTGGTGCTGGTTAGCAAGGCGCCGATTAAAGGCGGCACCCAGGTCTTTGTTTATACCCGCGACCAGGCTGGCCTGTTTGCGCGGATGGTGGCAGCCTTAGACAGTAAAAAGGTTAATATTTACGACGCCCAGATTATGACCAATAAAGATGGCTTTGCCATGGATACCTTTGTCATTCTGGAGCAAAACGGTGAAGCGGTGACCTCGCCCAGTCGCCAGCAAAGTATCAAGAAGGCGCTGGAGCAGTTTATTGCTGGCAAACCGGATTTATCACGGCAAAAGCCGCGGCTATCTCGCCAGATGCGCCAGTTTAGTGTGCCACCCAAGGTGGTGTTTTTACCTGGTAATACCAAACACCGGACCATGCTGGAAATCGCCGCGCTGGATACGCCAGGCCTGCTTTGCGATCTTGGCCAGGTATTCCAGCAATGCGGGGTCAATATCCATGCTGCAAAAATTACTACTATCGGCGAGCGTGCCGAAGACTTTTTCTTAATATCCAACGCAGCAGATGATGCATTAACCGCCGAGCAGCAAAGCGAGTTAAAACGCAGCCTGATTGCACAACTCTCACAGCAAACAGAAGGTTAAGTAACGAATGTCTGATTTAAAAAGCCTTATTGAAACCGCATTTGAACAACGCGCCGACATTACGCCGAAAACAGTCAGCGCCGAAGTCAAACAGGCGGTGGAGCAGGTGCTAAGCATGCTGGACAACGGCAGCGCCCGTGTCGCCGAGAAAATTGCCGGCGAGTGGGTGGTCCATCAATGGCTGAAAAAGGCAGTGTTACTGTCATTCCGGATCAATGATAACGAAGTAATGGACGGTGCTGAAAACCGTTTCTTCGACAAAGTACCGATGAAATATGCCGGCTACACCGATGCGCAGTTCCGCGCTGATGGCGTAAGAATTGTACCGCCAGCCGCAGTGCGTCGCGGCAGCTATATCGGTAAAAATGTGGTGGTGATGCCTTCATACGTCAATATTGGCGCCTATGTCGGCGAAGGTTCCATGGTGGATACCTGGGCCACCGTCGGTAGCTGTGCACAAATTGGTAAAAATGTGCACCTCTCAGGTGGGGTTGGTATCGGTGGCGTATTAGAGCCACTGCAGGCGAATCCAACCATTATCGAAGATAACTGCTTTATCGGTGCCCGCTCTGAAGTGGTGGAAGGCGTGATTGTGGAAGAAGGCGCGGTGCTGTCAATGGGTGTCTATATCAGCCAGAGCACGCGGATTTACGATCGCGAGACCGGCGAAATCAGCTATGGCCGGGTACCCGCCGGCGCCGTAGTGGTACCAGGTACTATTCCGGCTAAAGATGGCAGCCACAGCCTGTATGCTGCCATTATTGTGAAAAAAGTCGATGCCCAAACCCGCGCCAAAGTCGGCATTAATGCCCTGCTACGTAGTATTGAAGAGTAATTAAGATGGCAAATTGGTTAGCAGTACTTTGCCCGGCGCTGTGGTTTACACTGCAGCTGCTGTTATTACTGGCGGCGCTGATTTGCGCTGTATTAATCGTCTTTCCATCAAGCAGCGAAGATCCTGAAAAGCGCTTTGAGCAGCGGCTGGAATATGTGATCTTTACCATCGGTATGACGGTGCTGTGGTTGTTAGTGACCTTTGCCCCGCGCTAAGGCAACCACTAAAACCTGTATACTGTTACCTGGGCCGGCATTAATGCCGGCCTTGTTATTTATTTTGCTGCTTTAGGCACTGAAATACTGGGGATCGCATCGGAATAGCTAAATACCAGCCGTAGGCGGCCGTCAGACTCTCCTGCCTGATAACTGCTAAAGATCGCCCGCACGCGCTGCGTTTTAATCGCGGCCCGAAAGATATCCTCCAGCTGTTGCTCGCTCTCTCCGCTCAATTCCAAAAAGCAGAAACCGCCACCACAGTTAAAATGTTGCAGTTCGTCACGATATTGGCTGGCAGCCAGCTGCTGATACAGCGCCTGTTCGATCTCATCTTTTAACGTAAAATCCAGCTGATGGTCTGGCACCAGCGCACTTACATAGTGCTGCCAATCCGGCTGCTGCATTAACTGCTCTGCCAACTGATAGGGGATAGCCCCGCTTTGCTGGGCCTGATTAATAAAATAGCTAACTTGATCAGCTGCTGAAACGGGTGCGGTATCAGCTTTGTTCTGTGCGGCAATGTCTTTTGTCAGACTATCTTCTGGCTCGGGTTGTGCCAGCATAGTTTGACTCAACGTCACCGCCGTAAATAAACCACTATTGGCACTGTTGGCTCCTGTCGGCGTGACTGCTGCAACAACTTTAGCAGGCGCGGCCCCGGCTGGCGGTTCCGGCCGTACCAGCAAGTCAGGTTCAGTACCACCGTACCACCACAGACCGGCTCCCAGTAGTAAGGTAATTGTAATAAACACTATTTTGCGAGACATCCTTTATCCTCAAAGCTTGTTATTCAACTACCCTATCTGCTTTAGCTTAAAGCGGCAACACCTTGTTACCTTTTGCTTAAGTGACTGGCGGGACAGCCGCGCTATACTGGCAGCAAAGCAACTGATCGGGATCCAACATGGGCTATTTTCTAAAAGGCGTACTTTTATTAAAGCAAAAAGGCTTAAAGCGTTTTGTGCTGATCCCACTGTTAATTAATATCGTGCTGTTTAGCGTCGCCTTTTATTGGCTGTGGCAATTGTTGCGGCAACTGATTACGGCGGTGCAAAGTGCGCTGCCGGCCTGGCTACACTGGCTGGAATATTTGCTGATCCCGCTGGGTATCATGTCACTGCTACTAAGTTTTGCCTATAGCTTTACCATGCTGGCCAATTTTATCGCCGCGCCCTTTAATGGCCTGCTGAGTGAAAAAACCGAAGCCCTGCTTACCGGCAAGCCACTGCACAACAACTGGCAACAATTTCTGCAACAGGCGGGCCGCACACTGAGCCGGGAATGGCAAAAGCTTTGCTATGTGCTGCCACGGCTGGTGATCCTGTTTATCCTGTGCTGGTTTATTCCGGTGGTTGGTACCCTAGTGTGGTTTTTCTGCAGTGCCTGGTTTTATAGCCTGCAGTATCTGGATTATCCCTACGATAACCATCAGGTGGCCTTTATTGAGCTGCGTAAAAATATGCGCCAGCAACCCCTACTGAGCCTGTCTTTTGGCAGCGCGGTTGCGCTCAGTAGTATGGTGCCGGTACTGAATTTGCTGGTGATGCCGGCAGCGGTCTGTGGCGCCACCGCGCTCTGGTGTGAGCGCTTAAGCGAGCTACACGACCCGGCCTTACAGGCACCGGGCGCGCGCAGCTATCGTAAGCTGGACAAGTACTGCTAAAAAAGACGTCTAAAAGTACGGTTAGAAATTAGCGGCTAACCAGGGTAAGGCGACATCTTCCGCCTGCAGGGTTTCGCCGGCGTCGATTTCCAGCATCTCGGCTTTCGGGCTGCCTTGCAGTTCGGTCAACAGCTCAAACCACTGGCGGCCAGCAGCACAGAAGGTATCACCATAGCTGCTGTCACCCAGACCAATTACCGCAAACTGCTTGCCGGTTAATAATGGAAAACGATCGCGGCAGTCGGCATAAAATGGAAACAGATTATCCGGAATATCGCCCTGACCGGTGGTCGAAGTAATCACTAACCAGCAATCGGCCGCAAAGGTCTGCACGGCATCCAGCTCTGCGGGCTGAAACCACCTGGCCTGATAGCCTTTTTTTGACAATAATTCCACGGCCTGCTCGGCCACATACTCGGCGCCACCGTACACACTACCGACCATAATGGCGATTTTTTGCATGCTACCCTACTCCAAAAATTGCTGAAAAACCTGTTGATAATACGCGATGTTATCCGGCCAGCCAAATTGCCGGCACAAGGCAGCCAGCTCCGCCAGACTAGCCTGTAACTGCAGCGTTACGCCGCTGACCGGATGCGGCAGCTGCAACATAACAGCGCAAAGCAGTAAGCGGTCACTATCAAATTGCTGGCGGAAAAACGCGTTGTGTTTGCCATCGCCATGGCTGGTATCGCCGACAATCGGATGGCGCAAATGCGCCAGATGACGGCGCAGCTGATGCTTACGGCCGGTTAACGGCTGCAGCGCCACTAAACTATAGCGGCTGGTAGGATAACGACTCACCGCAAACGGCAGCTCAACCTGCTGCAGCGGTAAATAGCGGGTTACTGCACTTTGCGCCGCTTTATCGCTACGGGCCTTTTTATCGGCAATCGCATCCAGCTGCTCCTTTAACGGATAATCCAGCGTACCGGCCGTTTTCACCACACCCCGAACTATTGCCAGATACCCTTTGCGCCATTGCCCGGCTTCAATTTGTTGACTAAGTAACCGGGCAATCTCCGGCGATAACGCAAATACCAGTACACCTGAGGTGGGACGATCCAGCCGGTGCACCGGATACACATGACACCCCAGCTGATCGCGCAGGCTTTGCAGCACAAAACGGGTTTCATGTTTATCTATAAAAGAGCGGTGTACCAGCATGCCACTGGGCTTATCCACCGCCACCAGGTACTGATCCTGATACAGAATGGTCAGTAGCGGTTCAGCAGCGGCTGGCACCGGACTCAGGCTTGATTCAGACACTGATCAATCTCCCCGATTACGCTGAGTAAAACGCCCAGCTGCTGAGCACGCTCTGCATAAACAAGTTCTGCCAGCGGCAGGATCGCGACCTTAGTGGGTAGTGGCAGCTTGCCATCTAACAACGCATTAAGCCTTGGGATCAGGATAAACTGTAACCACTGCTCTAAAGGCAGTGTATCGCAGCAAAAAGGGGCGGTACTGGCCAGCGCTGAAGGCGCCGGCGGCTGGGCCGACCATAGCGCTGCGGCTCTGAGTTCAGTTTCCAGTTGCTGTAACAATAGCGGGAGTTGTTGCCGGGACATAGCATCCTTTTGCGGTCAGACTGCGGCTAATCAGGGCTGGCAGTTTAGCAAATAACGGCCCGGGTCGCAGCCAAAGCCTTGTAAAAAGCCAGCACCGCCAGCATTATGCTTTACCCCGGACAGAGGTATTCATGACCAGTATTATACTTTTACTTATTGTTATCACTATCGGTTACGGCTTTTGGTTGCAACGTAAACAGGACGAACGCGCCATCCTGTTAGCGCGCCAATTATGCCGTCAGCATCAATTACAGTATCTGGAATGTGGTCGCAGTTGCTATCGCTTTCGCAAAATCGGCCAACGCCAGCGCTTTGTCACCTGCTATCAGGTCGATTTTAGCGCTGACGGCGAAAGCCGGTATCAGGCTGAATTGGTTTTAAGTGGCTTGCATCTGGCAGCCTTTAACCTGCCGCCCCACCGGATCCCATCCTGATCCGGTGCCACACCCTATGCCTGCGCCAGCGCGGCCTTGAGTTTGCGCTCCAGTTGCCCGGTAAGAAAGTCTTTATACATCACCCAATCGGCGGCCAGACTATAAAACGGATACTTAAAGGTAGCCGGCCTGTTATGTTCAAAGCCAAAATGACCCAGCCAGGCAAAGCCATAGCCGATTAGCGGCAGGCTGCAAAGCCAGAGCCACTGCTGGCTTAATATCACCCACGCCAGCACCAGTAACACCAGGCTACTGCCAATATAGTGCAAGGCCCGGCAGATCGGATTAGCATGCTCCCGCAGATAAAATGGGTAAAAATCCTGAAAACGTTGGAATGGTTGCTCTGACAATTTCTGCATCGCCTCCCGCTTAATGTTGTTGCCGTGACCGGAACATCAGACTGCCCTGCACGGTATTAAAGCTCAGTGTCGTGACGTGTTGATAATGATCATCGGCAAAAAACGCCTGATATTTTTGCAAGGTCACGAAAACCCCGATGCCGGCAGACGATGGATCTTCATCTACCAGACTGTCAACCGCCTCCAGTAAGTAATGCCCCAGACCCGCATGCTGATACTTTGGCACCACGGCAATAAAGGCCAGCATATGATAGCGTTTAGCCGGCATCGCGGCATGAATTTTCTCTTCTTTATTTAGCATCTGCCGGGTAGACAGTAGGCCCGCAGTCAGCAACATCTTCAGACGCCAATGCCAAAGCCGGCTACTGCCAATACCGGAGTCAGGGCCAACCACACAGGCGACGCCCAGCAGTTGTTCGCCCTGAAACAAACCAATAATCGGCTGCCCGGCCTGCCAAAAGGTGCTGAGCTCTTCCCGGATCGCCGAGCGCAGCCGTGCCTCATATTCCCGCTCTGCCGCGCGAAAGATTTCCATAAACAGCGGATCATCGTAATAAGACTGGTACAGCACAGAGGCGGCAAGTTTAAGATCTTCACCGCCTAATAGCGCGGCCTTTAATTGACTGGGTTCGATATGACTGACCTGGGCTAACATCGCTCACCTTTTATTGTTGTTTTTTTATTCACAATAGCAGTCGCCTCTGAGCTTGCCAAGCACGATTTCATTAGCACAAACTCAGCTATACTTTTTAAAGCGAAAGCCAAAACGGAGGAGCACCATGGATACCAGTAAACACACTCTGAGCACCCTGTTTGCCCAGCTGGGTTTAGAAAACAGCCCGGAACAGATCCAGGCGTTTGTGCGGCGGCATAAACTTAGCGCCGGGATGGAGCTGGCCGATGCGCCGTTCTGGAACCGCGCTCAGGCCAGCTTTTTACGCGAAGCCTGGCGCGCCGATTCCGATTGGTCAGACGTCATCGATGAGCTTAATACCTTACTGCATTAAGCTAAATCCGCCCGGTGAGAAAGCTCGCCCTAACAGACCACTTACAGATATTGATAAGCCTTATCACCCCAGCCGCTTAAACGGTTATCTTTAAACACCAAAGGCGTACATTCGTCTTTGGTGGTTTTACCATCGCTGTGCCGGTGATGAGTGCGATAAAACAAAACTTGCACCTGCTGGCCATCTTTTTGAAACAGCTCGGTGAAATCCGGCGCCCCCAGCATATTGCGCACCTCTTCACTGCTCACGCCCAAGGCCAGTTGGTTAATGGTTTGCAGATTAAATTGCTGGGTTTTACGCCAGCCACTTTCCGATGAGGTTTCGGTTTTATCACCAATGGCAACCACACAGCCAGATAATGCCAGGGTGGCAGCAGTAACGATAAGTAATTTTTGCACGGCGGCAGCAGAAAACATAAAAAACTCCTGAATTATTGTTGTATTGGCGCTATTAGCACCGACAATGCCAAACCAAGCAAAACTAAGGCCAAAATAAAATAGCGATATAATACATGGCCTTAACGAAACACTGCTATTCAGCATCAGGCTAAAGTGCTAAATTAAACGAAATTTTAGCGAAAATGACGAAACGAATGAGCAAAGCGCTGCAACTGGTGCAAGTCACCGCCAGACAACTGCAACAAGAGGGTAAAACCGTCAATCTGGCATTGTTACGCGGCCGCCTGGCCGGACAGTTGGCAGGGCCGGATTTATTCAGCGCCTATCAGCAGTGGCGTAATAATCCCGGCTTGCCGCCGGCAGACGAAGCACAGGACGGCGAGACAACACCCGTCGTATCAGAAGAGCCGCTAAGCGCCCGTCTGACACGGATAGAACAAAAACTCGACCGGCTATTACAGCTGCTGGAACGCCCTGATGTATCTGGCTGAGCTGCGCTTTACGCTGATTGCCGATACCGAGTTCAGCCTGGCCGAGCAAGCCATTCGCCGCTATCTGGAAGCCTTGATTTTTAATGGTCAGATGCTGGGGCGTGAGTTTCCTACCGCCTTTACCGGCGAAGCATTTTGCAGCCGGCTGGTGTTGCCAACCGCGGATGCGCTAAGCGGTCAGCACGCCAGTGCCCGCGTTAAGACCGCAGAACAGCAATTAGCTGCAGCAGGCCTGGGTTACCCGCAATGCCAACTGCTGGGCCAGGATCTGATGTCACAGCAAACTGTCACAGAACTACCGGCTGAGCTGGTGCTCTTTACCACCTATGCCGATACCTGCTCGCCACTGCGCTGCGCCGATACACTGCAACCTGTGCCTTTGTTTTGGCTTAAAGCTGCAGCGGCCGATTATGAAGCGCTGATCCGCTGGCAGCTGCAGTTTCAGGCGCTGGACGAAATTCAGCTGCAGCAAGATCGGGTGCTGCACAAAACCGCTGAAAACAGTCTGCAGCAATACCAGAGCAAACTTAACCGCCAGGGCCGGAAGTTGGCGGCACAATTGGCCAGACAAAACCAGCGGCCGATTTGGTATGCGCTTTATAGCGGCAGTAGTGCCGATTGCCAGGCTGAAGCCGATAAATGCTGCCCCGGCTGTGGTGGTAACTGGCGTTTAGCCGCGCCGCAAGCCGGAGTCTTCGATTTTCGCTGTGACAACTGTCAGTTGCTGTCGAATATCGCCTGGGAATGTCAGTCAAACAGCGGCGAATAAGCCAGCGGCTTTAGCTCGGCCAGAAAAGCGGCCAAATTGTCGGCTAGCTTTACCTTAACCTCCTGGCCGACACTTTCCTGAAACACTTCGCCACTGCTATTGAGCACCGACAGCATAATATTTTCATCATCGGTTACCGCAAAAAACACCGTCTCCTGCTGGCGTAAACGGCGCTTCATCAAAATATGACCGATAATATTTTCCTGTAAGCGGGCGATATCGGCGGCATGCCAGGGCATTAATAATGCCAGCTTGCCTTTGGTATGCTCCGCTGCCAGATTGGCGCCAAACCAGCTACTGTAAAAGGCTTTAATGTCAGGGTGCAGTTCCAGCTCCAGTGCCAGCTCGACATTACTAAAATCTGCGGCCGGTTGCTGCGGTACCGGTTGCCAGCTTACCTGCTCGTCATTTAGCTGCGACACTTCACAGGGCGACACCTGAGCCGGATCGCGCCAAGTTTGCATGCTAATACCCTGAGCACTGTGCCAGGCCAGACTTTGTTCGATAAATTTTGCGTAAGCTTGTTCGACAGACACCTCTACTCCCGGGGTTGGTTATGCTAAAATCAGCCCATTGTAGCGAAAAACGCCTGATAGCGAAAAACCTAGCGAAAAAGAATCCGAAATGACCAAAAGCCACACCGATGTTCTGGCCGAGCTCAGTCTTGGCAAAATCACTGAGTATGTTGATCAGTACGATGCTGCGCTGTTACAGGCTGTTCCCCGCAGCCTTGGCCGCGAGGCTATCGGTCTGGGTCAGCAACTGCCCTTTGTCGGGCAGGATATCTGGCATGGTTATGAACTGTCGTGGCTTAATAGCAAGGGTAAACCGCAGGTGGCGCTGGCTACCTTTGTGGTGCCGTTCGACTCACCGAATCTGATTGAATCCAAGTCATTTAAGCTGTACCTGAACAGCTTTAATCAAAGCCGCTTTGCCGACGTTGGTCAGGTTTATCAGACGATGCAACGCGATCTGTCGGCCTGTGCCGGTAAAACGGTCAAGGTTAGCTTGCATAATGTCAGTGAGATCATGACGTTCCAGCCCACCTGGATCCCGGGCGTCTGTCTGGACGAGCTGGACATCAGCGTCGATCAGTATCAATATCAGCCGGCGTTGCTGGCACTGGATCCCGCCCGGGGTCAGGTGGAAGAAAAGCTGCACTCGCATCTACTAAAATCGAACTGTTTGATCACCTCGCAGCCAGACTGGGCCAGCGTCTTTATTCATTACCGCGGCACCGCCTTGTCACACGAAGCGCTGCTAAAGTATCTGATTAGCTTTCGCAGCCATAACGAATTTCACGAACAATGTGTCGAGCGCATTTACAACGATATCTGGCAGCTGGCGAAACCAGATTTTCTGGCGGTATATGCCCGCTATACCCGCCGTGGTGGCCTGGATATCAACCCGCTACGCAGCAGTGAGCCTTATAGCCCGCCGAATATCCGCTTAAGCCGGCAATAAATTGTAACCCAAGCTGTCGCAAATCGAGTAGGAGGCGGGATCA